>JALYTZ010000281.1 GCA_030854025.1 Vulcanimicrobiota bacterium | reverse complement strand
ATCCAAGACTGCGGGCTTCGCGGGCGACGGCGCGGATAACGCCATCGCGAGCCGCTCGAGCGCGCGCACGGTCATGCCTTCGTTCGCCGCGCGTTCGGCCAGCGCCAAACGATGCGATTCGGGCGCGGCCAACAGCGCGCGCGCGTGCCCGGCGGTCAAGCGATCGGCGACGAGCATCGCCTTGATCGATTCGGGCAATGCGAGCAATCGCAAAGCGTTTGCAACGGCCGGGCGGCTCTTGCCGACGCGATCGGCTACCTGTTCCTGCGTGAAAGCGTACTCGTCGATCAGGTGCTTGATGCCGGCCGCTTCTTCGAGCGCGTTTAGGTCTTCGCGCTGCAGATTCTCGACGATTGCAACTTCCAAGCTGTCGCGGTCGTCGCTTTGGCGCACGATCGAGGGAATGGTAGCGCGATGCAGCGCCGCCGACGCCCTCCATCGGCGTTCGCCGGCGATCAATTCGAACGAGCCGTTCTTTTCGCGCACGAGCACCGGAATGAGAACGCCGAACTCCGCGATCGATCGCTTCAAATCTTCGAGGGCGCCGTTTTCGAACGTCTTCCGCGGCTGGAACGGATTGGGCGAAATCAGGGAAATCGGAATGTGTCGCACGCGCGTCCCGTCGGTTTCCGAGGATTGCGCGGCGAGCGCCGGTCCGTCGCCGAGCAGCGCTCCCAAGCCGCGCCCGAGCCCGCGTTTTTGCAATGGACCGCTCACGCCGTCACGCCGCTTTGCGCTTCGAGCATTTCGCGCGCCAGTGAAAGGTAGGCTTGCGATCCGCGCGATTTGAGATCGAACAAAATGACCGGTTTTCCGAACGAGGGCGCTTCCGAAAGACGTACGTTGCGCGGAATCTGCGTTTTGAACATTTGCCGTGGAAAATACGCGTTCAGCTCGTCGAGCACTTCCATCGCGAGCTTGGTTCGTCCGTCGAACATCGTCACCAAAACCCCGGACACGAACAGTTTCGGATTGAGCACTTCCTGCACGCGTCGCACGACGTTCGTGAGCTGCGAAAGGCCTTCCAACGCGTAGTATTCGGCCTGCACCGGAATGATGACTTCACGCGCGGCCGTCAACGCGTTGATCGTGAGCAGACCCAGCGATGGCGGGCAGTCGACCAGTACGAAATCGTAATTTCCGGCGATCGGGTCGAGCACGCTCTTCAGCCGATTTTCGCGCGAAAGCGCGCTGACCAATTCGATTTCGGCGCCTGCGAGATTGATGGTCGAAGGAATCAAATGGAGTCCTTCGATTTCGGTGTGACGCAGCACGTCGGCGATCGGCGAGTGGTGCAGCAGCATGTCGTAGATGTCGCGTTTGAGTTCGCGTTTGTCCACGCCCAGGCCGGTCGTCGTATTCCCCTGCGGATCCAAGTCGACGACGAGCACTTTTTTTCCGTTTACCGCCAGGGCTGCACCGAGATTGACGGTCGTCGTGCTTTTGCCGACGCCACCCTTCTGATTGACGAGCGCGATGATCCGCGACAGCGTAGGAATCCCCCTGGCAACCGTGATTAAACGTCAACGCTCCTACGCGCATCCGGCGCCGCAGGGGCGTCCAGGTACTGCTCGAGGAGCGTTTGGAGCGTGCTCGGCTCGTTACGCTCGGGCGCGTCCGTGACCTGCTCGAACAGGTTCGCGAGCGCCTCGCCTACGCGCCGGTCACCGCGAAATCCGGGATCGGCCAATCCTCGTTTCACCATCGTTCTGACGACCGCTTCGCCGTCAATGCGCAGATCGTTAATGGAAAAGGCGGGCTTGCGAGCGATTTCGGCCCACACGCGCGCCTCGAAGCGCTCGTTGCTGTCGTCACGTTTGGGCAGTCCGCTGCCGGTAATATCGGCTTGACGCAATGCGAACTGCCTGCGGAGCTGCGGCGCGCCGATTCGCCGCACGAAGCGCCGAACCGCGGCATCGGTGAGCGCCGGGTCCTGGTTGTACATGTGCTGACGAACGAGCCGTTCGACGGTGTCGACGACGTCGTTCGAAAAGCGGAAGCGCCCGAGCATAGCGCGTGCCATATCGGAGCCGGCATGCTCGTGACGATAAAAATGAGGACCGTCTTTCACGCGCGGTTTGCCGACGTCGTGCATCAGCGCGGCCAGGCGCAACGGCAAGTCGCCCGGAGGCGTTGCGTCGAGCGTTTTGAGATTGTGCGTGTATACGTCGTACGCGTGCCACTCGTTCTGCATGACGCCGCAGCCTTCGAGCAACTCGGGCCAGAGCTGGGCGAGCATGCCCGTTTCGCGCAACAGTTCGAGCCCTATGGACGGCCGCCGAGCGAGTGCGAACAGTTTGCTGAGTTCTTCGGCAACGCGTTCGGGAGAAACACTGCGCGCGAGCGGAGCGCTGCGTTCGATTGCGGCACGCGTAGCGTCGGTAACCGCATACTCGAAGCGTCCGGCAAATTGCGCGGCGCGCAGCATACGCAACGGATCTTCTTCGAACGATGAGTCGGTCACGATATCGATGCGGCGCGCGCGAATGTCGGCTTCGCCGCCGTACGGATCGACGATTTCGCCGCTCGGCAGTGCCCGCGCGATCATATTCATGCGAAAGTCACGCCGGCCCAGATCGTCATCGAGCCCAATATGCGGACCGCTCTCGAGTTCGAAGTCGCGATGGCCCACGCCGATGGACCGTTCGCGCCGCGGCAGTGCGACATCGACCGTTTCGCCGTCGACGTGAAGCTTGATGACGGCGAAACTCGCGCCGACGAGGTTGACGCTCCCGATTTCTTCGAGCGCCGCCTTCAGTTGCGCAAACGAAACGCCGGTAACGACGTAATCAAAATCTTTGCTCGGAATCGGCAGACCGTCGATCTCGCCGCGCACCTCGTCGCGCACGCGCCCCCCGACGGCAAAAAGCGCCCCCGCCGGCACAACGCGCGCAATTCGAAGGTCCAGCGGATGCGGCGAAAACATCTCCGTAGCAGTTTACCACGCACGCCGCCCACCAGCCGGGCACGCAAAGCAACACAAGCAACCAGAAGCAAGCGCAACTCGCTGACTTTGCGCGACAAAGCAAACGGCGTGAATTCCGTTCCAGCCCGGCGTGCTTCGACAGGCTCAGCATGACAAACTGAGGGTACCATTATAAATTAGGAGACACTACGTTGCCCCTAGCTGGCAAGGACACTCGCGGCCAATCTGAGCCACCCTGAGCCACCACTCCGTGTCACCCTCAGCTTGTCGGGGTGGTCATCATGATGGACTTGTGGCAATCGGAGCCGTTACGAGCCGGGATGTTCCACGTGAAACGATCGCTACGTTGAAAAGCTCCGTCGGGTTGTTTCACGTGAAACTTGCGGCGAGGCTAAAGGCAGAGTGGGCGGGCTTGGGGGATGCCGTTGCGTCTTGGGAAGCGATGGGACATTGCTTTTTGCTTCCGGAGGATTAAGAGACGACGCTCGCCGGCGATTGGGTGTTCTTCCTCTATTACGGCTCCCAACATGAGGGCGGCATCGGTGACGGCGTTGCGCTCGTGTCCTTCAAGCGCGCCGCGCTGAAGCACCGCGACCCCGCCAATCGTGATGAACGGAAGCAGCAGCTCGGCTACCGCCGGGGCTCGGGCGACGGCGCGGGCCGTACCGGTAGCAAAGCGTTCGCGCAGCTCCGGATCGCGAGCCGCGTTTTCTGCCCGATCGGAGACTACGCGGCCTTGCAGGCCTAAGCCGTCGAGCGTCGCTTCGAGAAACTTCGCTTTCTTCGCGGTGGCCTCGATTAACGTGACGGGCACTCCGGTCGCGAGTGCTAAGGGAATCGCCGGGAGCCCGCCGCCCGATCCGACGTCGACGAGCGAATCGCGGACAAATGGCCGCACACTCAGGCTATCTAGAATGTGCGGCAGCAATTCCGCCGCGCTTTCCGCGCCTGTCAGGTTCATGCGGCGGTTCGTTTCCAGCAGCATGGCTCCAAAGATCGCTAGGCGCTCCCGAAGCGGCGCGTCAATGCCCTCGGTTTGGAGCAGCGTCACCAGCTCCGCTTCAACGGGCGTCACGTCGGCTGAGGCTGACGACTGCGATGCACGTAGACTTCGAGAATCGCCAGGTCCGAGGGCGTGACGCCGGGGATGCGGCCGGCGGCGCCGAGCGTCCGAGGCCGTTGCGCGGTTAGCTTTTCGCGAGATTCAATCGACATCGCCTTAATGTCCGCGTACGCGAAAGCCTCGGGGATCAGCACATCCTGCGTACGTGCCGCTTTTTCGATTGCGAGTTCCTGACGCCGAACGTACCCCTCCATCTTCGTTTCAATGGCGACGCGGTCACCGATGTCCGGCGCAAGCCGGGGCTTGAAGCATTCAGCCACATCCCCAAACTCCACGCTTGGCCGCTTCAAAGCGTCGGCAGCCGTCGTACCGGCCGGCATGAGTTCCCCCTGCAATTTCAGTACGCCGATGCGCGTGGACTTCGTCGCCTCTAACCCCGCTCGAAGAGCCGACTGCCGCTCGGTGAACGCCGCCCAATCGGCATCGGAAACGAGGCCCGCCTCCCGGCCGCGCGGCGTCAGCCGGGTGTCCGCATTGTCGTGGCGCAGCACCACGCGATGTTCCGCTCGCGACGTGAGCATGCGGTACGGCTCGTCGACTCCTTTGGTTACCAAATCGTCGATCAGCACGCCGATGTACGCCTCGCTGCGAGCCAAGCGCACCGGCTCACGCTCGAGCGCGCTGCGCGCGGCGTTCATGCCGGCGATCAATCCTTGCGCGGCCGCTTCTTCGTATCCCGACGTTCCGTTGAGCTGACCGCAATGATACAGCCCGGCAACGCGTCGCGTTTCGAGCGTGTCGCGCAACTCGGTCGGCGGCACCATGTCGTACTCCACAGCGTATCCGGCGCGCATCATGACGACGTGCTCTAAACCGGGAAGCGTTTGCAGCATGCGCACTTGCACTTCGGCGGGAAGCGATGTCGAAAAGCCGCCGACGTACCACGTCGGTTCGTCCCAGCCTTCGGGTTCGATGAATAGCTGATGCGACGGATTCGCCGCGAACTTTATCACTTTGTCCTCAATCGACGGACAGTACCGCGGCCCGATCCCCTTGATGAGATCTAATCCGTACAGCGGCGATCGATGCAAGTTCGCGCGCACCAGAGCATGCGTCATTTCGTTCGTCTGCGTGACGTAGCACGGGAGTTGCGGCCCGGCAAATCGCGCCGGTCCCGCAAACGAAAACGGCAGCGGCGACGCACTCGGCAGCTGAATCTGCATCGCGCCGGTATCCACGCTCGCGCGGTCGATGCGCGGCGGTGTCCCAGTCTTTAGCCGGCGGGTCGGAAACCCAAGAGCGCGCAGCGCTCGGGCGAGGCCGATCGCCGGCGCCTCGCCGTGACGTCCCGCATTCTCGACGTGATCGCCGCGAAAGATTTTCCCGCCGAGAAACGTTCCGGTTGCGAGCACGACGCGGCGAGCGTAGTATCGCGCGCCGCTACTGCAGACGACGCCGCGAACCGCGCCGCCGGAGACGATCAACCCTTCGACCATTCCCTGCACGATCTGCAGCTGCGGCTGCGCGCGCAGCACTTCTAATGCGAGGCGCTGATACGCCGGTTTGTCGGCTTGGGCTCGCAAGGCGCGGACCGCAGGGCCTTTCGACTCGTTCAGAAACCGCACGTGAAGCGCGCAGCGATCGATGAGCCGGCCCATCTCGCCGCCCAGCGCATCGATCTCGCGCACGAGCTGGCCCTTTGCGCTTCCGCCGATCGACGGATTACAGGGAAGCGTACAGATGCGCTCGGGGTCGCCCGTGACGAGCATCGTTTCGACGCCCATGCGCGCCGACGCGAGAGCGGCTTCGACTCCCGCATGGCCGCCGCCGACGACGACGACGCCCGCATCATCCGGTCGTAGCGCTGCTTTCATGACGCCTTATTCTACCAGAGCGGTCAAAGTCCAGAGCGCTCGTTTGTCGAAGAGAGCCGCATGCACCGTCATTCCGCACTCATCGCTGCCGTCGCGCTCGCCGTGCTGCTCGGGCACGTACGCGACAAAACCACCGGACAGCCACTTTCCGGCGTAGTCGTCGAGGCAACCAACGCGCACGTGACGCTGACCGCGCGGACGACAACGTCCGGAAATTTCCGTTTTGCGCGCGTCGCCCCGGGCCATTATACGCTCAAGCTGCATTCATCCGACATTCCACCGCAGACGTTCGAAGTCGACGTACGCAAGCATACCGAAAAGGTAAACCTGCGCGCGTGTTCGACCACGTTGGATTATTCGTGCTTTGGAGTTGATGGCGGTGGCGGCGGCGCGTGAGCGCGCTACTTGCCGATGCAGAAGCGCGCGAAAATCCCGTCGAGCAGCGCCTCGCCGGCGGGGCCGCCGGCCAGTCCCGCGAGCGCGGCAAACGCTTCTTGCAACGGCGGCACGATTAAGTCTGCCGGCTCGCCGGCTCCGATGGTGCGCCGAGCTTCGCTCAATGCACGCAGCGCTGTGCCAACGGTTTCGAATTCGCGCAACGTAACCAGATGCGGGCGCTCCAGGTCGGGCGCGTCGCCGCCCCATCCGACTCGTGCGATCGCCGAACGCAGCGCTTCAATCGTCGCGCCGTTACGCACGCTGCCATGAACGATGTCGCGGGGGTCGAGCAGTCGGGCGCCGGCATCTCCAAGATCCGCCTTGTTGCAGAAAACGATGCGCGCGCGGCCGGCCGTCCGATCCAATAACGTCAGCGCGTCCGCACCGAGCGGCTCGGAGCCATCGAACACGAGCAGTAGGATTCGAGCGCTTTCGAGAGCGCGCTCCGTGCGGACGATGCCTTGCGCTTCGATCCGGTCGGCGTGCGCGCGAATTCCCGCCGTGTCGATCAACCGGACGAGCACGCCTTGCACGGCAATGCTTTCTTCGATCGTATCGCGGGTGGTGCCGGCCAGTTCCGAGACGAGCGCGCGCTCGTCGCCGAGCAACGCATTGAGCAAAGAAGATTTGCCTGAATTCGGCGGTCCTACGATCGCAACCCCGACGCCTTCGCGCACCAATCGTCCGACTTCGCCGTCGCGCTGCAGCCGCCGCAGTGCATCGCCCGCATGCGCAACCGCCCCGTAGATGCGCGCGGGGTCAGGCTCCGGCACTTCGTCGGGAAAGTCCAGCGAAGCCGCAAGCTCTTCGAGCAGCGCCGCGAGTTGCCGACGAACCTTTTGAATTTCAGCGGTGAGGCCGCCGCCGAGATTCGCGAGCGCCGCGCGCGCCGCCGAGCGGCTCTCGGCTTCGATGAGGTCCGCGACCGAATCGGCGGCGTGCAAGTCCATCTTCCCATTGAGAAAGGCTCGTCGCGTGAACTCGCCCGGCTGCGCGTATCGCGCGCCGCATGCGAGCAATGCGCGCAGCGTTTCACGAGCGACGGCGGGCGAACCGTGCACGTGCAATTCGAGCGTGTCCTCGCCCGTATAACTTTTCGGCGCCTGCGCATAAAGCGCCATTCCGCGGTCAATCGCGGTGCCGTCTTCGTCGCGAACCGTTCCGTACTGTGCAATCCGATGTTCGAGCGGAGCGCGCGAACGAAACAGGCGCGTTGCAAGTGCATGCGCCTGTGGACCGCTCACCCGGACGATTGCGATTGCGCCCTTCCCCGGTGGGGTGGCGACCGCCGCAATGGTATCGGCCGAAACGTCTATTTGGGAAAAATGACGACGCGCCGTTCCGGCTCGACGCCCTCGGACTCGGTACGCGCCAGCTCATTGTCCTGCAACGCGATGTGCACGATTTTGCGCTCTGACGGCAGCATCGGCTCCATGCGCTGCGGCTTTTTTTCACGCAGCGCGCGTTCGCACACCATCAGCGCCAAACTCTTGAGTTGCTCGGCTCGGCGCGCGCGGTAGCCTTCGGCATCGATCGTGTAGTAGCGGCGATTGCTTCGCACGCCCACGTTGATGATGTTGTTGAAAATTAAATTGAGCGCTTCGAGCGTATTCCCGTGGCGGCCGATGAGCATGGCCAGATCCGGTCCGTTGACTTCGAAATACTCGCCTTCCGACCGCGGGATGTACTCGATTTCAGCATGCGGCACGCCCATCTTCGTCAGGATCGTTTCGAGCAGCGCGCGAGCCGGAACGGCCGCTTCGGGCATCTCGGATTTGGAGCGCGAGCCGCGCGCCGTTCCGCTGCTCCGGCGCACCGGCGTTTTGCTTCGGCCGCCGCCCGCACCCGCGCGGCCGGGAATCTCACGGTCCCGAATGTTTTCCGGCTGCTGATCTTCCGCGTCGAAATCATCGTGCATTGCTTACTTTTTCGCGCCTTTCCGTTTCTTGCTTTTGCTCGCGCCGTTTCGTGCGGCGCCGTTATTTGCGGGTATCGCCTTCTGCGTCGCGCCGTTCGTCGAGAGTTCCGTCACCGCGTGTTCGTTATCGAGAATCGCGAGCGGCTGATGGTACT
>JALYTZ010000263.1 GCA_030854025.1 Vulcanimicrobiota bacterium | reverse complement strand
GAGATGCTCATCGCGCCGATGTCGGCATACGAGATCGTCTTCGGCTACGTGCTCGGCAGCGTCGTCCGCGCTCTGGTCATCGCGAACCTTATCGCCGCGATCGGAGCGATTTTCGTGCACACGCTGCCGCACAACTGGGCACTGTACTTTGCGGTGATGATCGTCGTCTCGATTTTATTTTCAGCGCTCGGCATCATCTTCGGGCTGATCGCCGAGAAATTCGATCATATCGCCGTGCTCACGACGTTCGTCATCACCCCGCTCGTCTTCGTCGGCGGCGTGTTTACCTCGGCCCAATTGCTGCCACCGGCCATTCGCAATTTCGAACTGGTAAACCCGATGTTCTATACGATCGACGCGTTTCGCTATAGCTATACCGGGCAGAGCTACCTGCCGCTGTGGCTCTCGACGAGCGCCATAACCGTGCTCGCGGCCCTGGCGCTCGCCATCGCGTTGCGGATGACGCTGCTTGGATATAAACTGCGCACCTGATTGGAGCGTTCTCATACTATGAACTTTTTACTGATTGCCCTCGCGGCGACGACGCTGGCATTCTCGCCTTGGCACGGGAAAGTGCTGCAGGCCTCACCGGGGGCCATCCAATATCGGTTGAGCGTGCGCGGTACGCCGCATACGACGGTGAAGCTCGCGGCCATAGGCCTCGCGCGCGGGTGGATCGCATCATTTTGCACCGATAAGGTCTGTTCGCCGATGCAGTACTCGATGGAATTACCCGGCTCGGGGACCGGAGCGATCGAGTTTCAGGTGATTCGCAACGACCCGAGCGCGCCTCATAGGACGCACGTCGTCGTCCGCAGCGATGCCGGTGCGAGCGCCGCTCTGAACGTTGTGGTGAAAAACTAGCCACCGTTCGTGAAGAACGGATTGTGCGCTTTTTCCCAGCCGATTTTCGACGGCGGCCCGTGACCGGGCATGATGACGGTGTCGTCGTCGAGGGCAAAAAGCCGCGTGCGCACGCTGCGGAGAATGTCTTCGTAGGTGCTTGCGTCCCCGTATGCGCCGCCGACACTTCCGGCAAACAGCGTGTCGCCGGTAAAAACCGCGGAGCGAAACAAAAACGACGACGATCCGTCGGTATGGCCCGGCGTGTGCAGCATGCGTATGCGAACGTCGCCGAATGGGAGCTCTTCACCGTCTTTGACCGGAAGCGCGTGGTCGGCAAGCGGTCCGATCGCCGCGGCGTCGGCTCTGTGCATCACGATTTTCGCGTGAGGAAATTCGGCGGCCACCTCGCCGGTAGCATCGCAATGATCGGCGTGTTTGTGCGTCACGAGAATGTACTCGAGATGGTACGGGCCGTCGCGTAGAACTCGCAGCAGATTGGCCGGGACACCCGCCGGATCGACAAGTGCCGCACGCTTGCCCCCATCCAGAAAAAAGACGTATCCGTTGCTGGGATGCGGATGCTGCGGATGATGACGCACGTCCGGAAGCGAAATCGCATCGGGATGCCAGCGCGCGGCGGCGGCATCCGCTAATTTCGCTCCGTCGAGTTTCAGCGCCGCGGCCGCAGTCCGAGCCTGCTCATCGGTCGGGACGTCGTGTCCGCCCGCCCATGCCTTGATCTGCTCGGCACCGATGCCGGTCGAGCGCGCCAGCGCGGAAACGCTTACGCCGGTCCCGCGCATCGCTTTTTTGAGCAGGTCCGAGAATTCATCTTCCAGGGCCAATGCGGCGTTCTCCCTTCAGCGTTTCATGCCGTAGCTGCAAACCGTGAAACCGGAACGGGCGTTCGCGCGGTCGAAGCTCTGCATATGGAACGCGTCATCATTATCGGGTCGGGGCCGGCCGGTCTTACCGCTGCAGTCTACGCGGCTCGCGCGAACCTCAAACCGCTGGTTATCGCGGGCGGCATGTACGGCGGGCAACTGATGCTTACGACCGAAGTCGAGAACTACCCTGGCTTTCCCGAGGGTATACTCGGCCCAGACCTAATGATCAAGTTTCGCGAGCAAGCCGAACGCTTTGGCGCGCGCATCGAAAACGTCGATGCAACATCGGTCGATTTTACCGGAAAGCCGCTCGTCGTTCGCACGCCGGACGATGAGTACCAAGCGAAGAGCGTAATTGTTGCGACCGGCGCGAGCGCCCGCTGGCTCGGTATTCCGGGGGAAGAGCAGCTCCGCGGGCGCGGCGTTTCGACGTGCGCGACCTGTGACGGCGCGTTTTTTCGCGAGAAGCACATCGTGGTCGTCGGCGGCGGCGACTCTGCAATGGAAGAAGCGCTTTTCCTTACACGCTTTGGCCGTCGCGTCACGGTGATTCACCGCCGCGAAAGCCTGCGCGCGAGCAAAATCATGGTGGACCGCGCGCTCGCCAATGAAAAGATCGAATTTATTTGGGATACCGTCGTGGAAGAAGCGATCGGCGACGGAAACCTGCGCGCGCTCAAGCTGCACAACATAAAAGACGGCAGCAAGTTCGAGTTCGAAGCGGACGCGCTTTTCATCGCGATCGGTCACGATCCGAATACGTCGATTTTCGACGGCCAGCTCGAATTGGACGCGGTTGGATATATCGCTTCCGATGACGGCGTTTCGACGAACGTGGAGGGCGTCTTCGTCGCAGGCGACGTCAACGACATCCGCTATAAGCAGGCCGTCACGGCCGCCGCTGCCGGCTGCCGAGCCGCAATGGACGCGGAAAAATTCCTAGAAGCACTCGAATTCCCAGTCGAACGCGTACTCGCGTGAATCATCCCAGCAATCGTTCGTAGGTCAGTTCGTCGTCAGTTGCTTTCGTTCGGATGAAGCCGAGCGATTCGATGAGGCGATAGGACGCGGCGTTGCCGCCGGCGATTTCGGCGACTGCGCGATGTACGGCGTGATGCGTTCGAAGGTGTTCGATGACGGCCCTCACGGTTTCGCGTGCATACCCGTTACGCTGGTATGCCGCATAGGTGCTATAGGCAATGAGCGCGACCGATCGCTGCGGTGATATCGTCGCTTGCGCATCGCCAATGAGCCTCCCGGTGGTTCGATCGCGAGCGAGCCAGTTCTCCCATACTTCCTCGTGCGCAGGCCCGGGAAAGCCGCGCTCGCGCCGTGCATAGGTTGCTCGCAGTTCTTCGAGTGAACGGGGGCGCAGGTCCGGAAAAAACAGCCACATGCGTTCGTCGTCGAGATTGGGCCACGCTTCGTCCGCACGATCGGCGCGCAGCGGCTCCAACCGAAGCCGCGCGGTTTCAAGCGGATGACCGCTAGTGGAGAATGTCGGCAAAGGCGGCGTCGATTGTCGGGAATTTGAACGTGTAGTCGCTTTCCAGCAAGCGCTCCGGAAGAACGCGCTGGCCTTCGGTGACCGTAACCGAACCTTCTCCGAGAACCGCGGCGATTGCGACGTGCGGGATCGGAAAAATCGTCGGCCGATGCAGCGCTTTACCGAGCGCATGCGTGAAGTCTTTGTTGCGAACCGGATTCGGCGCGGTGGCGTTGATCGCACCAGACAAGCCGTCGAGCGCGAGTTCGTACGCGCCGACGAGATCCTCGATGTGCACCCAGGAATACCACTGTTTCCCGTTTCCGACGCGTCCGCCCGCGCCGATTTTGAACGGCGGCAAGAGTTTTTCCATCGCGCCGCCGTCCTTTCCGAGTGCGATGCCCGAGCGAATGCATGCCACGCGCATTCCCAGTTCCGAGGCGCGTTCGGCTTCGCGCTCCCATCCAACGCATACGTGGGCTAAGAAGTCGGTTCCGGGCCGACTGGATTCGGTAAACGTCGCATCCAAACTCGTGCCGTAATATCCGACCGCGGACGCGGAAACGTAGATGCGCGGTTTGCGTTCTATCGATTTGACCGCGTTGAGAAACGCGTGCGGAAGGGAGGTACGGCTCGTCTCGATGCTGTGTTTCACATCGTCGGTCCACTTTTGCGCAAGCGGCTCTCCGGCCAGATTCACGATGGCATCACAGCCGTTAACCAGCGATGCGGCCGCCTGTGGATCGCGCAGCGGGCCGGTTTTAACCTCGTCGCCGCGCGCGCGCAGGCGTCGTACGAGATGCCCGCCGACAAAACCCGAAGCGCCCAAAACTGCAACCTGCATAGTTCTAAAGGACGCGCCGCAATCAGGGAGAGGTTGCAGGAGGCACAGCGCCGATTCGCCGGAAAACGCCGGAATGAAGCGTTGGCATCTGCGCGGCCTGCTGGTCATCGCGTTCGCGCACGGTGCGAGCGACTTTTACTCCGGCATGGTGCCGCTGCTGATCTTTACGATCGTCAGCGCGAACCATTTGTCGCCGGTCTATCAGGGCGCAATCGGGTTTCTCTGGTACTTCACCAGTTCAATCGTGCAGCCGCTCTTCGGAGCGTTCTCCGATGCGCGAGGCCGTTGGTGGTTTCTGCCAAGTTCCGTCGCGCTGACGGCGGTCGCCGTTTCCGCGGCGGGAACCGCCGGCTCGCTCACGGCGCTTGGAC
>JALYTZ010000260.1 GCA_030854025.1 Vulcanimicrobiota bacterium | reverse complement strand
GAATTTGCACGTAACGATCGGCAATACGGTCAAGGTGCCCGCAGCGGTCGTTGCACGCGATGTCGGTCTCGACGTTGCGCTCGTGCGCACGAAGCGCGCGAACCTTCCGGTGAGTTCGCTCGGCGATTCCAAAGACGCACAGCCGGGGCGTCTCGTTGGTTTGGTCGGCTACCCGATTCCCGATCAATTTAGCGACGAAGGTCTCGGCCTCGCGGCTTCGGTGAATTTCGGACACGTTTCGTCGGTTCGCAAACATGCGCTGGAAGTGCGATTGCCGATCGTTCCGGGCGAAAGCGGAAGCCCCGTCTTTCTCACGGACACCGGCGAAGTCGTCGGAATGGCGGAGTCACGTTTCGATCAAGAGCACTCGATCGGTTTCGCGCTGCCGGTGGACGACACGAAAAAATTCTTGCACGCCTACGACGCGGCGCACGGTTTTTAGGCGACCGCCGATTAGGAGTTTCCCGCGGGACTCGGTGTCGGCGTTGCCGGCGCGGCCGTTTCTTCGGGAACTTCCGGCGGTCCGGCCGTCGGACTTGGAGTTGCGGGCGGCGGCGCGGTAGGCCGTGTGTTGCCTGCCGGCACGATGCGAAGATATCCGACCGAAGCGGTTTGGTTTTTTCGGACGTGCACGTCGATGCTGTTGCGCGTATATCCCGGGACGCTGGCCGTCACCGTTTGAATGCCGATCGGAATCGTCGCGAGCGTGAATCCGCCCTGCACGTCGGTGTAGGCCGTGTAGAGTGCGCCAACCGAAATCAGTGCATTCGGCACCGGGCGGTTGTTCGTTGCATCGAGGACGCGGCCGGAAACCGAACCGTAGTCCTGAACGCCGATGTTGCTGTTGTTCGGATTCGTGCTGCAGCCTCCGCCGTTGGCATCCCCGAGCATCAAAACCAGTCCCAGCACGAGCCATTTCATGCCGCTCAATTTAGCGATAGGCCGGTGAAAGTCCTTAAGGATCCTCTGACTTAATCAGAAGTCCCTTGAAAACAGGCAGGGCCTTCTGAGCGTTCCGACGCCGGCTGTCCGTTGGCGAGGGTAACGCGATGCGCTTGTGAAAACTTTGAGGAGCGATGAATCCCTATGCTCCCGTTGCCATTTTTGTGGCCGTGGCCGTCGCTGCGGCGCTCTTGTTCAGCCTGTTACCCGGCCTTTTGGCACAGCGCAAGCCCAATGCGGAGAAATCGAAAGCCTACGAGTGCGGCGTCGAACCGACCGGCGGCCTCTCAGGGCGTTTCCCCGTTAAATTTTACTTGATCGCGATGCTCTTCGTGATTTTCGACGTCGAGGCGGCGTCCTTTTACCCGTGGGCCGTGATGATGCACCAGCTGCGCGCGTTCGGACTAATCGAAATGATCGTGTTCGTGATCGTGCTGGCGATCGGTTACGCGTACGTGTGGAAAAGAGGCGGCTTTCAATGGAGATGAACCCGGGGCATTTCATGCTTGCCAAACTCGACGACGTGGTGCGCTGGGCGCAGAGCACGAGCGTTTGGCCGCTGACCATGGGCTTGGCCTGCTGCGCGATCGAAATGATCACGGCTACTTCGGCGGAGTACGACATCGCGCGTTTCGGCTCCGAAGTTTTTCGGCCGTCGCCGCGACAGGCTGATCTGATGATCGTATCCGGGCGCGTGGCGCAAAAAATGGCTCCGATCGTCAAGCGTTTGTACGACCAAATGGCCGATCCGAAATGGGTTATCTCGATGGGCGCCTGTGCGAGTTCCGGCGGCATTTTCGACAACTACGCCATCGTGCAAGGCGTCGACACGATCATCCCGGTCGACGTCTACGTTCCCGGCTGTCCACCGACTCCCGACGGCTTGCTTTACGCCGTCAATCTGATCCAACAGCAGATTCGCGAAGGCGGCCGCGGCGGCTTGCTGGCACGCGCATAATAAAGAAGTAGCGAGAACGTTCTTTCAACATGCCAAGCACTCAAACGCCGTCCATAACGGGACTTGCGACCGATCCTACGAGTCTTCGTCCCCCGATTGACGACGCGCAGATCGAACGGATCGAGCCCGACGCGCTTCACGCGCGTCTGGCCGAACTGCGGGGACGCGGCTTCGCGCTGCTCCTCGACATCGGCGCCGCAGATTATCCGCAGCGGGAACCGCGCTTCGACGTGATTTACCATTTGCTCAAGCTCGAAAATCGTCGCGCGACCGTCGCGGAGATCGGCACGCCCACGCGCATACGTATTCTCTGCGGGGTGCCGGCCGCGAACGCCACGATTCCCACCGCAACCGATCTCTGGCTGAATGCCAACTACGCCGAACGCGAAATTTTCGACTTGTTCGGCATCACGTTCGCCGGGCATCCGGACATGCGGCGCATTCAAATGCCGAACGACTGGGAAGGCCATCCACTGCGCAAGGATTACCCGCTTCGCGGTCCGGCGCGCGAGCGTTCTCCGCGCCCGGCTTTCGCGCTCAAAAGCAACGTGCAGGCCGGCACTCCGCCTTCGGGCCGCACGCTGGAAGCGTTGCAGGAACAGATCGCGCGCGTTCGCGCTCAAAGCGAGAAGGGCCGCAATGACGCTTAACGCCGCGCCGCTGACGCCGGAAATCATTTCGCACGAAGGCAACTCGATGGTGCTTTCGATGGGCCCGCAGCATCCCTCGACCCACGGCGTGCTGCAGATCATGCTCGAAATCGAAGGTGAAAACGTCGTGAAGGCGGCGCCGGAGATCGGCTATCTGCATACCGGCATCGAAAAGACGGCGGAAAATTTATTTTGGTCGCAGGCGCAGACCGTCGTCGAGCGGATGGACTATCTCTCGCCGAGCAACAACGCGTTCTGCTATGCGATGGCCGTGGAAAGACTGCTTGGCGTCAGCGACGAAATTCCCGAGCGCGCGCAGCACATTCGCGTTTTGAGTTCGGAGCTGACGCGCATAGCCTCGCACCTGTTCTGGCTCGGAACGCATGCGATCGATTTGGGCGCGCTTTCGGGCATTTTTTACTGTCTGGACTTACGCGAAAACATTCTCGACCTGCAAGAAGGCTCCGGCGGCGCGCGCATGCATCCCAATTACATGCGCATCGGCGGGGTCAACGGCGATCTTCCCGACGGTTTTCTTGCGCGGTTGGACGAGGTGATCGCGAAGTATCCGATACGCATGCGCGAACTGCGCGGACTGCTGCAGAAGAATCCGATCTTACAGGATCGCACCGTGGACGTGGGCATCATGTCGGCAGATGAAGCGCTGCAGTGGGGGCTGACCGGGCCGAGCCTGCGCGGCAGCGGCGTCGCGTACGACGTGCGCAAGGCCTTTCCGTATTGCGGCTACGAAACGTACGAGTTCGACGTGCCGACGCGCACCGAAGGCGATTCGTACGCGCGCTTTCTCGTGCGGCTCGACGAAATGGACGAAGCCTACCGAATCGTTACGCAGGTGCGCAAGCGTTTGGAAAAACCCGGACCGGTGATGATCGATAACCCAAAGATCGCCGCGCCTCCGAAAGAGACGATCGCGCTTTCGATGGAGGCGCTAATCCATCACTTCAAGATCATCAGCGAGGGGTTTCGCGTACCGCCCGGCGACGTGTATCAGGCCATCGAATCGCCGCGCGGCGAACTCGGGTATTATATCGTTTCCGACGGCGGCAACCGGCCGTACCGTCTGCGAACGCGTCCGCCCTCGCTCTACAATCTGCAATCGCTCATCGGCATGGCGCCCGGCAATCTCATTGCCGACTTAGTAGTCATGATCGGATCGCTCGACCCGGTGTTCGGCGAAGTCGATCGATGAGCACGCACGATTCCGTAAATCCGCCGGGCTTCAACGACGCCGGGAAACTGGCGTCGAAAAACGTTCCGGTCGACGATCGGGCAGCCGGTCTGCAATTGGACCGCGACTCGGCCGGCGAGCACCGTGACGGCCAGCATCGTAGTGCGCGTTTTCCCGAGTTGTTCGAGCGGCTGCGACCGCAGTGCGAAGCGATAATCGCCGAATACGAAAATTCGCGTTCGGCGCTGCTGCCGATCGTGCACCTATTTCAGGAACACGAAGGCTTCGTCAGCCAAGGCGCGATGCGCTCCGCGGCGGAACTGCTCGATCTCTCACCGGCGGTCGTGGAATCCACCGTTTCTTTTTACACCCTGTTTTTTCGCAGACCGGTCGGAAGGTACGTGCTGCAGGTCTGCCGCGGTCTCGCGTGCACGATTGAAGGCGGCGAAGACATCATGGCCTACTTCCGTGAAAAACTCGGCATCGGGCACTTGGGGACGACTTCGGACGGACTGTTTTCGTACGAAGAAGTGGAATGTTTGGCGGCCTGCGACAAACCGACGTGCATGCAGGTGAATCTCGAATTCGTCTACAGTCTCACGCCGCAAATCATCGACGACATGATCGAGTCGATCCGCGCCGGCACGTATCCGGTCAAGCCGATGGCGCAGACGGCGGCGCCGGGTCCGACCTGGAGCGTTCGCCAAGACGGTGAAGTGTCGCTGGGCGAAAAATCGCCCGGGGGCGAAGACGTCAGCGATCCGAACAATGCCGGCGGTTTGGATAAGAGCGGCGTCATCATGCTCGATCGCCTCATTTTACAAGAACCGCGCATGCGTGGGCGGACGAAAGAACGCTTGGCGAATGCCGATCCCATTATCCGCAAGGTGATCGAAGAGTAATGCCCGAGGTCAAAGTGTTGACCGCAGGGATCGGCGAGGCCGATCTGCGCGACATCCAAGTCTACCGCGGTCGCGGCGGTTACAAGCAATTGGAACGCGCGTTCAAGGAACTAAAACCGAGCGACGTGCAAGCGATGTGCGACGCATCAGGACTGCGCGGTCGCGGCGGCGCCGGATTTCCGACCGGCAAAAAATGGTCGTTTCTGCCAAAGAGCGACCAGCCGCGCTATCTCGTGTGCAATTGCGATGAGGCCGAACCCGGCACGTTCAAAGATCACATGCTGCTCGAAGAAACGCCGCATCTGGTGCTCGAAGGCATGCTGCTCGGTGCCTACGGAATCGGGTCGCACCATGCGTTCATTTACATCCGCGGCGAATTCAAGCGCGGCTACGAGATCTTCATGGAGACGCTGGCGCAGGCTCGGCGCGCCGGCTTCGTTGGAAAGAATCTCTTCGGAACCGGCTACGACCTTGAAGTGACCGTGCACCGCGGAGCCGGCGCGTACATCTGCGGTGAAGAAACCGCATTGCTCAACTCGCTCGAAGGAAAGCGCGGCGAGCCGCGGCTCAAGCCGCCGTTCCCTGCGGTCGCGGGACTGTATGGCATGCCGACGGTGGTGAACAACGTCGAAACGCTCGCGTATCTCGTGCCGATCCTCGAAAAGGGCGCGCAGTGGTTTGCGTCGGTCGGGACCGAGCGCAGCAAAGGCTACAAGATCGTTTCAGTTAGCGGGCACGTGCAAAAACCGGGAAACTACGAGATGGCGCTGGGAACGACTGTTCGCGAGATCATCGAGATTGCGGGCGGTTTGCGCCCCGGACGCACGCTAATGGCCGTTCAGCCGGGCGGCGGTTCGTCGGCGTGTATTTTCGAAGAAGATCTCGATCTGCCGTACGATTACGAATCGATTGCGAAGGCGGGCTCGATGCTCGGCTCGGGAGCGTTTCTGGTCATGGACGACACGACCGATTTCGTAGGCGCGGCCTTTAATCTCGTGCGTTTTTTTGCGCATGAATCGTGCGGCCAGTGCACGCCCTGCCGCGAGGGCGGCCACTGGCTCGAAACGGTTCTGGAGCGCTTTGTCCATCACCGCGGCCTGCAAGAAGACCTCGACATGCTTAAAAAAGTCAGTAACGAAATTACCGGTTTGAACTTGTGCGCGCTGGGCGACTCGATCGAGCCGTTTCTCGCATCGGTATTGGACCGCTTTCACGGCCAGTTTGAAGCGCGGGTTCTTCGGCAAAACGGCAGCGCGCGAGCAAGGGATACGGTATCCGCGTAATGCCCGAAAACGAAACGATCAACGACGTGACCGTGACGATCGACGGCGTGCAGGTGCGAGTTCCGAAAGGGACGCTGCTCGTTGAAGCGGCCAAAGCGATTCGCCGTGAGATACCGGTCTACTGTTACCATCCCAAGATGGGGCCGGCCGGACTGTGCCGCATCTGCCTGGTTGAAATCGAAGGCATGCCCAAACTTCAGATCGCCTGCAATACCCAGGTCAGCGACGGCATGGTCGTGCACACCGAAAGTGGCAAAGCGTCCGACGGTCGGCGCGCGGTGCTCGAACTCTACCTCGTGAATCACCCGCTGGACTGTCCCATTTGTGACAAAGGCGGCGAGTGCGATCTGCAAGACTACGCGATGGCGTACGGTCAAGGCGCGTCGCGCGTTGCCGATCCCAAGGCCAGCAAACCGAAAGCAGTCGATTTAGGCCCGACGATCGTACTGGACGAAGAGCGTTGCGTCGTCTGTCAGCGCTGCGTTCGTTTCGACGACATCATCACCGGTAATCGCCAGCTCGTGCTCAAGGACCGCGGCGTCCGCAATATCATCGCGACGGCGACCGGCGATCCGTACCATCACAACTTTACCGGGAATGTGACCGAGCTGTGTCCCGTCGGTGCGCTAACCTCGAAAACGTACCGCTTCAAATCGCGACCGTGGGACCTTAAGCGGGTTGAAACGAGCTGCACGCAGTGTAGCGTCGGCTGCCGCCAGTTCGTCGATACGCGCTTCGGCATCGTACAGCGCACGATGTCGGTTGAAAGCGACGATGCGATCAGCGATGGATGGCTTTGCGATCGCGGACGGTACAACGTCGGATTCTATAACGACGAGCGCCGGCTGACGCAGCCGCTGTATAAACAGGACGGCGAGTTCGTTGAAATCGGTTGGGACGACGCCATAGCACTCTGGGCGCGCGCGATTGAAAAAGCCGGACCGCAACGCGCCGCGGTGCTAGGCGGCGGTCGTTTGACCAATGAGGAAGCGTATCTGCTGCAGCACGTGTTCCGCACGGCCGGCGTGCGCGACATCGACTGGCGCTCGGGCCGTCAAATGCAGGCGACGCCGGGCCGCGACGGCGGATCGCTGGCCGCGCTGGAAACCGCCGATGCAATCGTCGAGATCGGCGAATCACCGCTCGAGCGCGCACCGGTCATGCATCTGCGCGTTCGCAAGGCCGTCAAGCGCGGCGCAAAACTCATTCGCGTCGCATCGTACGAAGTCGAACCGCCCGCGGCCGTTGCGGCCGTTGAAGTGCCGGACGTCGACGGCGCGGTGCGGGCGTTGCCGAGCGGCGCCAAGACGATCGCGCTGGTATGGGACGGCGTCGATGCCGGGCTCGCAACCGCGCTGCGGACGGCGATGCCGGCCGGCGCCACGATTCTCACGTACATTACCGGCGAGCAGGGCAATGCGCGCGGCGCCGAAGCGATGGGCGTGCATCCGGCATTCGGCCCCGGGTATGTCGCGCAGACGCCGGCTGCACGCGACGTGAACGGCATCGTTGCGGCGGGCCGCGACGGTTCGCTTGACGTGCTTTCGATTTTTGGAGCGAATCCGGCGCTGCACTATCCCGACGGACCCGCAATCGACGAGGCGCTGGATAAAACGCCGTTCGTCGTCGTGAGCGAATTGTTCATGACGGAAACCGCAAAAGCCGCGACGCTCGTGCTGCCGGCGAAAGCGGCCTACGAAAAAGACGGTACGACGACCAATATGGCGGGCGACGTTCTGCCGCTCAACGCCGCGCACGAGCTGACGTCACCCGAAGGCGCGCGCACCGATCTCGAAATGCTCGTCGCGCTCGCGCAGGCGCTCGGCATTGCGCTGCCGTCGATCGAAGAACTCGATGCGACGGTGATCGGACACCTCGCGCACGCGCCGGAATCGTTTGGGTTCGGGGATGATGCGTTCGCGCTTCGACAAGCTCAGGATGCCCTTCGACAAGCTCAGGATGACAGGGAGGGGTTGCGGGTTGTGGTGGGGTCGAGTATTTTTGCGGGGGGCGGGACGATTGCGCATGATGCGCGATTGGCGGAGTTGGAACCGTTGCCCGAAGTAGCCATTTCGACCGAAGATGCGGCGGCGTTCGGCGTTCAGATGGGGGATTACGTCGACCTCGTAAGCGGGAACCACACGATGCACGACCTGCTGGTCGAAGTGCGCCCGAATCTGGCGCGCGGCGTCGCGGTGCTGATCGGCGGCCTTCCCGACGATCCCGCAAACGTTCTCGGTGCACGTGCCAGCGCGCAGATCGTGAACGTGCGTTCGGCGCAAAGCGATGAATCCGCGGTGCGCGCGTGAACATTTGGCTGCTCGTACTGATCAAGTCGGCCGTCTTGCTGCTGGTCGTCATCACGATTTTTGCCTACGCGATGCTGTTCGAACGCAAAATCCTCGGCTGGATGCAGCTGCGTCCGGGGCCGAATCGCGTCGGTCCCTGGGGACTGCTGCAGCCGGCGGTGGACGCGGTCAAGATGATTCTCAAGGAAGATCTCACGCCCGATACTGCCGACCCGTTGATCTACCGGCTGGCACCCTTCATCTCGCTTATAACCGCGTTTTCGGTGTATGCGATCATTCCGTGGTCCGAACCCAAGCCCGGCGACGTCTGGGCCATCGGCGACGTCAACGCGGGCATCCTTTTCATTCTGGCGATTACCTCGATCGGCG
>JALYTZ010000229.1 GCA_030854025.1 Vulcanimicrobiota bacterium | reverse complement strand
GCCTCACCGAACCGATTTCAGTGGTGCTCGCGGGACAAGCGCACGTCAACGGACTGATCTTCACGATCGGACACAAAACAAAACCGGTTGTCTTTAGTCTACGCGGAAGCGAAGCGCCGTCGACGATTGCGCTAATGCGCGGCACGCTGCCGCCCGCGGGCGCAACGGCGGTCAGCGTACAAGCCGGCGCACAGGCAACCGCCGTCGCGGTCAGCGCGTTCGGTAAAACGTTTCCGCTAACGTACGATAAAAAACGGAAGCAATGGGCCGGAACGCTCATCGTTCCGGTGAACGCGCCGACCGGTTCGGCGCAAGTCGTCGCCGACGTGCAAGGGAAAAACCCGGCGCAGGCAACGACGACGCTTGCGGTCGACGGACGAATCCCGCTCGTAACATTCGCAATGACGCCGGCCACGCCGACGCGCGGCGAGTACGTGCGGGTTCGCGCGCGATTCTTGGCCGACGTGGTTCCCGGAACGCAGATCCGCTGGGAAGACGGACAAGTTACCAAACTCGCGCAGCCGATAACCGGCCGCGTATACGAATTCACTGTAAAGATATCTAAACAGCCCCTGCGCGGCCTGCTGCTAACGCGAGGCGGGGACCTGCCGATACACCTGTAGGTAACGCTTTTCGCTTGAAAGCCATGGATGGCTTCATATTTGCGCATTGTGAAAGGACTTAACGTGAAAAAGCTCTTGACTCTTGCAGCGCTCGGCGCGCTGTTCGCTTCGGCCTTACCGGCCGGAGCTGCTTCGGTTACGAAGACCGGAACGGTTACCGTGAAGTGGAACACCTCAGTAACCGCAAATCTCGTTCTTGCCACCAATTACGACGCTGCCGGCGCGCAGCAGCTGACCGCACCGGCGATTCTTCCCAACGCGAATCCGGGGGCGGGTTCGTGCACGGCGAACGGTACCGGATCGGAAGTTGCCGCCACGGCAAACTTTGGGCCCGTTTCGCCCGACTTCACCAACCCGACGGGCTGCCTATACAAAAACGCCGTGAACGCGGTGGTGCAGACCAACTCGTTGAACTGGACGCTCTCCGAAGCGCTTAGCGCAGCGGTTGCAGGCGCAACGCTGTGCGCGTATGCAAACGGCAACGGCGGCACGTTCCCCGCGACGATCTCCGGCGCGGCCGCGGCGACTACGACGGCGCGCGCAACCTCACCGGTCGGAGCAACGTGCGGTGCAGGCGCCGCGACGCTGCCGAGTGCGGCACCCCCGGGCCTTCAGGTAGCCAGCTCGACGACCTCGTATCCGACCGGCGCGAACATCGGCGAAGATCTGGAACTGATCCTCAGCCCTGCGACGCCGAGCGGCGCGCAGTCGTATACCGTTACCTACACCTTGGTTGCCAACTAAGCTCATGAAGAGAGAGGCATTCGCTGCGGTTCGCGGCTGCATTCGACGACCGCGTTTCGCAGCGAACGGCTCGCACATGAAGTATTTTCGCGCACTTGCGCCTTTGACGCTCGTTGCCGGGCTCGCGCTGATGCCGGCCGCCGTGTATTCGGACGGACTCGGCCTCGACGTCTCGCCGGCAAAGCTCGAACTTTCCATGGCGCCGGCATCCGCGTACAACATTCCGGTGACCGTGCACAATTCGACCTCGAACACGACGCACGTGCAGGCATCGATGATCGACTTCGCACTCGCGCAGAACGGCGACTACAGGTTCGAAAAGACCGGATCCCGCGGCGATTCGCTGATGCGCTGGGCATCGATAAACCCTCGGGAATTCGACCTTCCGGCGGGCACGACGCAGCAGGTGCGGCTTTCGCTGGCGGTTCCGTCGGGAAATTTGAACGGCGAATATGCCGGCATTGTCTTCTTTCAAACGCGTCCGGTGCGTCGCTCGGGTGCCGTGGCCTTCTCGGCCCGGGTTGCAACGAAAATTTATATGACGATTCCGGGCACCATTCGAATCGACGGTGCCATCGCGCGCATGGCCGCATCGCGCGCACCCGCAGGCGAACTCTATCGCGTGCTTTTCAAGAACACCGGTAACGCCCACGTCTATCTGCGCGGTCAGCTCCAAGTGCAAAAAAGCGGACAGGTCATCGATCGTGTGTCGTTTCCACCGGAGGAGCTGGTGGAGCGAGGCGGGGACCGCCTCATCGAAGTCACCGGAAAGCGATTGCCGGCCGGCAAGTATCAAGCAGTTTCTACGATCGATTACGGCGGCAAGACGATGACCGGCGGCGTGATCAACTTTGAAACGCAATAGTTCACAAAGGAAGGTGAGCCAGTGCGACCTTGGAT
>JALYTZ010000204.1 GCA_030854025.1 Vulcanimicrobiota bacterium | reverse complement strand
TGCGCGGCAACGGTGGGTGCCGATTCCACCAAAATCGCGCGATCGGCGTCGTGCGTTCCTTCGGCGCGAATTTTGCGCAGCGTTTCGATCGCCACCGATTGCGGTGACATGACCGAACCCAAACCGCTGCACGTCGGGCAGGCTCCACGCAACTGCGCTCCCAAATCTTTGCCGACCCGCTTGCGCGTGAATTCCAGCAGACCGAGATTGCTGAACGATTGAATCGTCGCGCGCGTCCGATCTTTACGCAGGCCGGCTTCGAGGGTTTGGATGACTTTATTGCGCGAGCTTTCCGAGGACATGTCGATGAAGTCGCACACGACGATGCCGCCGATGTCGCGCAGGCGCACTTGACGCGCGATCTCCGCGGCGGCTTCGACGTTGGTTTTGACGATCGTGTCTTCGAGGTTTTTTCCGCCGGTGAATTTGCCGGAGTTCACGTCGATCACGGTCAGCGCTTCCGTCGTTTCGATCACGATCGATCCACCCGAGGGCAGATTGGTCTTCGGCTTCATGAGTTTGTGCAGCTCTTCGTCTACTTTGTAATCCTTGAAGAGCGAGCGGCCCGAGTTGTAATGCTCCAGGCGGTCCAGATACTGCGGCCCGAGCAACTGCAGGAAGTCGCGGACGCGCTTGTACTCGTCCTCGTTGTCGATGAGCACCTTTTCCACGTCGGCCGTCACGAAATCGCGCGCGGCTTTGTAGACGAGGTTCATGTCTTTATGCAACAGCGCCGGCGAGGCGGCGCGTTTGAACGTTTCGAGTATGCCGTGCCACATGCGAATGAGTACGCCGAGGTCGGCGATAAGTTCGGCTTCGCTCACACCGGACGCAGCGGTGCGCACGACCGTCGCCATGCCTTCCGGACGGATGCGTTTCATGACGCCCTTGAGGCGATTGCGCTCGTCGGCGGATTCGATGCGCCGCGAAACGCCCGAGTATTTGCCGGTCGGCATCAGAATCAAATAGCGTCCGGGCAGTGAAATATTCGTACTGATGCGCGCGCCCTTGAGACCGCGCGGTTCTTTGACGATCTGAACGAGCACGTCGTCGCCGCGATTGACCTTCTCATTGATGGTCCAACCGGTGCGGCCTTGCGTGATTTCGACGTCGCCGATATTCAGCGGCGTCTTGTTAATATCGTCCACGTAGAGGAAGGCGTTGCGCCCTAGGCCGATGTCGACAAAACTTGCGCCCATACCCGGCAGCACGTTTTGGACTTTGCCTTTATAGATCGAGCCGATGACTTTTTCTTCGCGCTCGATGTAGATTTCCGAAAGGACGTTATTCTCGATGATGGCGACCCGGTTTTCCCAGGGGTCGCTCGAAATGAGGATCTCCGTTGACAAATGTATACCTAACCCTTTACAGGTCGAGGCTCTGGCTTCGGCTGTCGAACTCCTCCGCGAGCCGGCACAGAACGCTCATGGGCGTTCATGCCTCGGGCTCGAGCGGGTACTCTAGCGAGCTCCAGCGCTCTCAAAAACTTCTTGCAAACCGGCGGGCTCCATAGATTGTACGGACCCATTCCGGCATAGCCGATGGTTCAGCCGGGGAGGCGCGGGGACCTTTGCCGCGTCGCCGACGGTCCATCCTCAAGTTCGAGCGCCCGGTAGACCTCGCGATTTTTGCGGCGCCCGCCGATGTCGATCGCGACACTCGAAAGCGTTTTGAGTTGCCGCAGGCAGTACAGATCGAAGACGAGCAAATGCGGCATGCCGTCGATTTCGAGTCGTTCGAGCGCGGGCGCCTCGAGGACTTCGAGTACGTCGCCCACCAGCGGCAGGCCGGCTAACGTGAGGGAACGCAAGGCCGCCAAGCCGCGCATGGGCGGGATCGAGCGCAGTGAGGGTAACCCGCGAAGCTCTAAGTGCTGCAGACGCTCCTGTACCGCCACGCTCGTAACCTCGGCGAATGCGCCGAAACGAATTGCAAGTGACCGTAGCGGCACTCCGGTGATGGCCGTAAGTGATTCCGGCGTCCCGCCGGACAGAACGAGCGAGCGTAGCGCGGGAAGCCGCGCCACCGCCGCCGCATCGATCGCGGAGCCGTGCAATTCGAGTTCGCGAAGATGCGGCAGCGCGGGCGCTCTAAAGGGTCCTCGCACGCGTCGTCCCACCGCCAAGTATTCGAGCGAATCGGCAACCGCCGCCAGCGCGTCGAATGAAATCGTTTCGACGTCGAGGACAAGACGGCGCAAGCCGGCAAACCGTTCGATCAGCGCAGCATTGAACGGAGCGCCTCCGTGAAGGCGCAACTCGACAGCCGGATTCTCACGTACGTAGGCTGCGAGGTCGGCGAGATCCGGTCCGTGCAGCGGCGCGCTGAATTGCACGCGCGCGTGCGCGGCGCTCGCGATGCTTGTCGTGAACGGCGATCGCAATTCGCGAACCGCTAAGCCGGCACGCGCAAACCGGTCGCCTTGCGCGAGTGGGAGATTCATGAAACAATCCGGCAGATGTGGCGTGTGAGCGGAAAACGCAGTGGACAGCGTTTCGACGCCGAGAACGGCGTTACCACCGAAGCGATGCTTTTTCTTGGACAGCTCGATCCCGAGGCAATCGGCGATGCGATTGCCGATGCGACGCATTACGAACCCGTGCCGGTCGCGGACTTTCACGCGCTGATTTCCGCCGTACCCGAACCGTTGCAGCGCATGCGATTTATCGACGCGGGCTCGGGCATGGGACGCGCCGTGATGCTGGCTTCGCGTTATTCGTTCTTACAAATCGTCGGCATCGAAGTCTCGCCCGCGCTGCACGAAGTCGCAAAAGAAAACCTGACGGCGTGGCGCGCGCAGAGCGATCTTGCCTGCAGCGACATTCGCTTGGTGCGAGCCGACGCATCGGCGTATGCCTATCCGCCGGGCGATCTGCTCCTCTTTCTCTACAATCCGTTCGGCGCGCGCACGGTCGCACGCACGCTCGAACGCGTCTTGACCACACGAGCTAACGGCGATCGGCTCTTCGTGGTCTACCATACGCCCGAACATGCGCTTGCGGCGCAGAACTCAACGTTCGAGCTGGTTACGGAAATGCGCGCCGGGCGCGTCTATCGCGTCAAATCGGCGCGCAGCAGTTCGAGCATGCGTTCGGGATCGACGGGATGCGCAAAATGATATCCCTGACCGTACTCGCATCCCAGTTCGAGCAAAGCGTCGGACTGCGCCACCGTTTCAATCCCTTCGGCCACGACGCATAATCCGCAGGCGCGGCCCAACCGAATGAGCATCTCAACGATCGAACGGCTCGTGCGCCCATCGGGGAGATCCAGAATGAACGACTGGTCGATTTTAAACCAGTCGATCGGAAATTCTTGAATGTACCGCAGCGACGAATAACCCGTTCCGAAATCGTCGATGCACAATTCGACGCCGGTTTCTTTGAGCCGGTGCAGCACGCCGGCCGCATGGCGTTCGCTTTCGAGAATCGACGTTTCGGTAATTTCCAATGTGAGCTGACGCGGCTCGAGCGCGTAGTCGCGGCTCAGGCCGCTAAGAAATAGCGGAAGTCCGGGATGCAGCACTTCCTGCACCGATAGATTCACGTTCAACCCTAAATGTAGATCCGGCAGCAGCGACTGCCATTGCGCGAGCTGCGCGCAAGCGGCGTTGAGCACGAACCGGCCGATTGGGACCATCAGTCCGAGTTCTTCGGCAAGCGGCACGAAATCGTTCGGCGCGAGCAAATCACCGTTGGGTAGCTTCCAACGCAGCAGCGCTTCGACGCCGCTGATTTTTCCGGTTACGAACGAGACGATCGGTTGATAGACCAAAGCGAATTGATGCTCTTCGATCGCCCGCCGCAAATTCGAACGCAGCGAAAGGCGGCGAGCGGCTTCCTTGTGCATTTCGTCGTTGAACGTGACGCGGCGCGCCCGTCCGAGCGTCTTGGCGCGATACATTGCGGTATCGGCGTCGCGCAAAACGTCGTCGGTGCTGACGTAGTGCGCGAGCACCGGTGCGATGCCGATGCTTGCGGTCATGTCCAGACGCCGTCCGTACAGGGTGTGCGGCCGGCGTAATGCTTCCTCGACCGCTTCGCCCACGGCCTCGCACAGGTCGAGCGATCCCCCTTTCAGCAAGATCGCGAATTCATCGCCGCCCAAGCGCGCGACAAGATGCGTTTCACCCGCCACCCGGCGCAACCGATTCGCGGCTTCGACGAGGACGCGATCGCCGGCGAGGTGCCCCAGCGAATCGTTGATGGCTTTGAATTCGTCCAGATCGAGAAACAGCACGGCATACGACACGGCGGAATCGTTTCGAACCGCTTCGAGCGCCTGGCCCAGCCGGGTCGCGAAGACCGCGCGGTTCGGGAGCTTGGTGAGCGCGTCGTGGGTCGCTTCGTAGAGCAGCCGGTTCTGCGAGCGCGCGTTCGCGAGCGCAAGCCCCATCAAGTTGACGAAAATCTGCATGGACCGCAGCGTCGCGGTATCGGGAAGCTCGCCGTTCATCGGCCCGTCGGGAGACATGTAGCCGATCATGCGTCCGTCCCGGTCGTGCAGCGCGAGCAGCAGCGCATCCTGTTCGAGCCATTGCTTGGGAAAGTGCCGGATCGCTCCGTCGGGCTGAATGCCGGTATAGACCGCATGATCCCAGTGGACGCGCGTTTCGGCCGGGAAAAAGTAGCAGTCGTCAAAAAAGCGCGTGGCGCTGGCGAGCAAATGCTCGAGTTTCGCGCGCTCGACGGGCTCGTTGAGGCGCTCCTGCACGACATCGTCGGGGTACCCGAACAGCACGCGGCGCCGAAGCTCGCCGTCGGGCTCGTCGGCGGCCACCATGCTGACCCAGCGAAACCCGAAAAGCTCATGAACGCCGCGCGCAAGGGAATAGAGCGCTGCATCAAGGCTTTCAGCGCTCAGTACGTCTCGCGTTATTTCAAAGAGGCACTCGAGCTGGGTGACGTTCCCGAGACGCTCCTGTTTCAGTTGCTGCATCCGCTCTAGAAGTATCGGTAGAGCGACCCCGTTCCTCAAGTTCTCAGCCGGTCTTCAGCCGGGCATCCGGGGTCTGTCAGTTTTCAGGTCTATGCTTGGTCCAGTTGAAAGGGGACCGCGCCATGTCGACACGCATTCTCACCAAACCTGGATCGGTAAGCATCGGATCGGCGATCGGCGGGCTCCGGCCATACCTCACGCGCAAACGCATCCTCGCCGCGATCGCCGTCGTCGCCATCGCAGCGCTCGCCGTTATCATCTCCAGCCTCCGCGCGCGAACGGCCGTTTCGGTTACGACGGCGCCGGTCGTCTCTCAAACGCTCGTGCAGACCGTCTCCGCATCGGGAACGGTAACACCGCAAAACACGGTCAGCATCGGAACGCAAGTTTCCGGCACCATTGCATCGCTGTACGTCGACTACAATAGCCGCGTTCACAAAGGCGAGGTGCTGGCAAGGATCGATCCCAGCACGCTGCAGGCGCAGCTAAGTCAAGCCGAAGCTTCGCTCGCGCAAGCTCGCGCGCAGGCTTCGGCTGCTTCGCAGAACGCAGTCGGCGCACAAGCCGGCGCCTCGGCGCACGGGCGCGCGCATTGCGGCGGTCGACGATGAGCTCGACGACGGAACTTGCTGCTGCGCTATTGGTCGGTCATGCTCGGCGTCGGCGCGCTTGCGCTGATTGCGGCATGGCTGATCGGGCGCCGAATTACTCACACGCGATCGGGCCGCTCGAAGAGGTCTCACGCGCGCTGCAC
>JALYTZ010000194.1 GCA_030854025.1 Vulcanimicrobiota bacterium | reverse complement strand
GCAGACCGTTCTCAAGGCTGGTCCGAATTTTCGCGCCGTCCGGACACTTTTCGTCCGCAAGCGATAGCGCCGCGTCTGCATGCGTTTCTGAGGGTGCCACCACGATGATTCGTCCCACGCTAGGAGCGGCGCGCAATGCCCGAAGCGCGCGCTCGACCATCGGCACGCCGGCAATCCGGACGAATGCTTTGTTTGCGGCTCCGGGCTGTTGCGCTGCAACTGCGTCGGCCGGGCCGCCGGCCAGCACGACGGCCGTTACGCGCAAACTGTCGGCCGCCACGAATCCGCCCGAGCAAACGCCGCTTCGTACACGCGATATCCGGGCGGCACTACCAACGCGGCAGTGACCGCACGCGCGTCCTCGCGATCCGCTGCAAGGGCAAAGACGCACGATCCCGAGCCCGTAACGATTGGTTTGCGTGCCCCGGCGGCTCGCAACGAATCGAGCGCCGTCGCAATCTCCGGCACGCGCGCTTTGACGACTTCCTCGAAATCATTATGTAGCAGCTCGGTGACGCGTTCGAAGTCACGCCGCTGCAGGGCAGAGAGCGCATCCAAGCCCATCGAGGTATTGCGAGGGCGTATGGTTCGCGTCGAATCGTCCAGCGCAGCATATGCCTGCGCAGTCGAAACGGCAACCGGCGGCTGCACGATGACGGCATGCCAGTCGGGCAGGCTCCCCGCCGGCGTCACGCGTTCGCCCGATCCTTCCACTAGAGCTCCGGTTTTCGTCAGGAAAAACGGCACGTCGCTCCCAAGGCGGCGAGCTAGTGCCAAATAATCAACCGCGCGCAGTTTTCCAAAGCCGCCGTCCTGCGCGGCGATGAGGATCGAGGCCGCGTCGCTCGAACCGCCACCCATCCCCGCGCCCACCGGAATCGACTTGCGCAAAAAAATCTGCAGATCCGCATCGAGTTCCAGCGCCGTCAACGCGCGTTCGACGATATTATCGCGTTCGAGCGCGGGATCCGAGCAGTGCACGACGAGCGGCCCTGGCCGCCGCTCGATCGTGATTTCGTCGAAAAGCTCGATCGGCACCATCACCGAGCGGATGAGATGAAATCCGTCGGGACGGCGCTGCAGCACTTCGAGCGTCAGATTGAGTTTCGCGGGTGCTTTAAGCACCAAGCTGCCGGCCATCGGCTGTGACGTGCGGCGCAGGCGTGGCCTTACCCTGTCGCGTTCCTTCCAGGGTATCGCAAAAGAGAGGCGTAGACCTAAATACATCATGCGATCGAGCTACGACGCACAGCATAATGAATTTTGCGCGTATGTTTTGCCCGAGGGCGAGACGCCCTACGGGCTGCTGCTCGGGAATTTCAAAACGTTCGCGCAGTCGACGGCAAAAGGCGGCATCCGCGGGCTGTGGGATGCGGATACCGACCAGATCATTTTCGGCACGCATCAAATCGCGTACGGTCTGCGTGATGTCAAGCGCACGTATTTCCCGCATCAGATAACCCGTGAATTCACGTTTTTACCGTACGGTCAAATTTCTGAGTTCACGATTGAAGACCGCGTACACGTAACCGAGGCGTTCTACGTTCCGCACGGCCCTAAGCACGATCGCGTCGTCAGCTTCGTCGTGGACGTCGCATTGCATAATCCCGGACGTGAAGCGGTCGAGGTCGCCGTTTTCCCTTGGGCACTGCTCGTGGGCCAGCGCTTTTACGGCGAGCCGGAGCACGAAGTGCGCGCTTTCGTGGACGGCTCGTTCATCTGCTCGAAAAATCAGCACAGCGGTGCCGAGCGCTGGTGGGGCGGCTCCCGCGAGCCCCACGCGTCGATCGTGGGCTTGCGCGAACAAGTGATATTGCACAGCATGCGCACCGGCTCGCTGCGCGCTGACGAACATCTAGAGGAAGTGACGCCGACGCTGGCCGAGTGCGTGAGCCGCCGCATTTTCGGCGCGTTCGAATACCGGATCACGATCGCGCCCGGAGCGCGCGAATCGTTGCGCTTGGCCGTCGTCTACCACAAGGACGGCCGCGAGCGCTCGAAGCCGGTACTCGAACAGCTGCTGCATGACCGCAAGGCGCTGCACGAAACGCAGCGCTATTTTTCGGCCAAACTTTCAGACGCGCGCTTCATGACGCCTTCGCCGTCCGTAAGCCGAGGGATGGTGTGGGCGAAAGCCAACATGCTTCGCGTCATCAAGGAATATCCGCAAGGCTGGGGATCGACCAATTCGCCGCCTTCCGACATCTTGGTTTCGCGCGATACGTCGTGGTTCGTACATGGTTTTGACTATTTCTTGCCGCAGTTCAGCCGGGACGCGATCGACCTGTTCAACAAGTTCGCCGAAGAAAGCGGACAAATGGTCGAGTACGTTCGGGGCGTCAACGGCTTCAAAACCTCGTACGACCTGAATATCAACGACGACACGCCGCTGCACCTGATTGCCATGCTGCATCACTACAATGCAACGATGGATGACGAATGGGTGCGCCAATCATTTCCGCTGATCTGCAAGATTGCCGACTACATGCTCTCGCAGAAGGACGACAAGAATCTGCTGTTCTGCCGCGCCGGCGGCGTCGACATGTTCGGAATATCTTCGTGGCGCAACATCATCCCGTATTACACGCTCGACGGCGCCGTCACCGAAATCAACGCCGAAGGCGTGTTCGCGCTGGAAGCCGCGGCCATGCTCTCCGCAGTCGTGGGCGACAACGAGCGCTGGCAGCGCTATACGGCCGAAGGCCAAGCGCTGCGCGAAGCGATGATGCAGTATTTGTTTAACGACGATACCGGGGCGTTTGTCATGAATTACGACCAACAGCAGAACTATCAAGACAACTTCACGGCCGATGAAATATTTCCGGTGCTCTTCGATGTCGCCGATGCGGAACAGCGCCGCGCGATTTTGCGCCGTTTAAGTGAGGCGGATTTCGTTACTCCGGTGGGCCTTCGCACGGTTTCGACCGCCGACTCGTGGTATTTCCCCTCGCACGGTTTTGGTCTGCTGGGCGGCGTGTGGCCCGACCTGACGCTCTGGTTCGTGGTTGCGCTGGCCCGCAACGGCATGACTGAAGAGGCCGTGCACTGGCTTGAAGCCATCTACGATACGATGGAAGGCGGCAGCGCTCGCAATACCGTGCCCGGCGAGTTCGGCGAATGGTTCGACGGAGGCTCGCTCACCAATCGCGGCATGTATCTCTCGCCCTGGACCGGCGCAAAATACTTATGGGCCGTCGCCGAAACGGTCGGCGGACTCAACGGCTATCGGACCAGCGGGCGGCCGCATCTGGTGCCGCTGCGTCCGCACGGATGGCACTGGGTAGCTGCGGCGCGCGTGCACTGGGCCGGCCGCCGCTGCAGTTACGCCATCGATCTCGATAAGAACATCGTCTACGGCGACATGAAAGAGCTTTCCGCAGAAGAACCGTTTGTCTGCATCTACGCCGGCGTGGACGTCAGCGATGAAGTAACGACGTCGCCGGTCGAAGTGGGAGCGCTTGCCTTCGAAGACGACAACGGTGCGGTTCGCGTGTTTCTGTGCAATATGAACGATGCCGCCCGCAATGTTTCGGTCGAATTTCGCGGGATGACGGCGCGCGCGCACGTTGCCGCCGGCGAACTTCACGAGCTTGCGCTCATGGGCAAGCCGACGGATCGGCAAGCCCGAGCAGCGCCGCGCGACGTCTCGCCGCAGCTCCAGCATGCGTGAGAGGAATCGTTCCGCAGTGCGGTGCTATAGTATAGTCCCGTGTTAGATCCGTCCAAGCGTTTCGTTACGCTCGTCCTTGGTCTGGGCATTCTCGTGCTCGTCGCTGCAATCGTTCTAGGGCAGCGAATGGGCGATCGCGTCATTGGACAAGTCACCGAAAAACGCGTTTCCAGCATTGCGCCCGTGAGCGTTACGCCCGCGCCGGATCAAACGTCGGGCCCGTACGGTCCGGACTGGAAGCGCTCGCAGGTGCTTTCTGCCGCACCGGATCCGGTGTTCCCGGACCCTCGCATTCCGCCCGTGCCGCTGCCGACGCTGCCGCCGCGGCCCAAAGAAACTGCGACTCCGCAACCCCCTGCTGCGCCCGTCGCCACTC
>JALYTZ010000117.1 GCA_030854025.1 Vulcanimicrobiota bacterium | reverse complement strand
AAGTGGTATAGAAGACGGCGGAACGATATTGCGTGCCGTGATCGGGGCCCTGGTAATTTAACTCGGTCGGATCGGCGGCAACGGTGAAATACACCTGCAGCTGTTGATTGTACGAGATTTTCGAGGGGTCGTACGTGACATCCACGGATTCAGCGTGTCCGGTCATGCCGGTGCTGACGACCTCGTAATGCGCGGTACTCGCACTGCCTCCGGAATAGCCGGCCACGACGTTCGTAACGCCCTTGAGTTTTTCAAACACCATCTGCATGCCCCAGAAACAGCCGCCGGCGAGCACGACATGCTGCGCGGAAGCGGTCGCGGGTTGCGCCGCCGCCGGTGCGGCCGGCAGTCCGGCTAGTGCGAGCTGCAAGGCGATTAAAACGATAAACTTCATGGATTCTCCCAAAATGACTGCGTTCGAATATCTAACGTTTGAACGACGGCTATAGATGACCGTTTTGGGCATGCGAAGGTCTGCGCTGGAAAGCAAGCTAAACTGGCAGCCGTGAGAGTACTCGCAGCGGTCGCGCTTTTCTTGGGCCTTTCACCGGCACCGCAAGCATCGACTTCTCCCACGCCGACGCCATCACTGGCCCCAAGGGCGACGACAGATCCGTGCGGCGGCGCATCCCGCTTGCTTGCGACGCTGAATCGCCCAACCGTCGGCTACAGCCCGTGTGCCGTTGCGCCGCACACGACAGTTCTCGAAGTCGGCTATCAAAACACGATACCGGGCCCCGGCGCCGCAACGGCAATTGCGGCGCAGTATCCGCAGGGATTTCTGCGCTACGGACTTGCGCCGCGTATCGAAATCGACGTCGTCGGTCCCAACGTGACAAAAGCGGGAGCGTTTGATTCCGGAGTCGCAGCCAAGTACGAGTTCGTTCCCTCGGGCAAATTCACGGTGGCGCTCGACGGGATTTATCTCGCACCCAACGGTTCGGCAGCGCTAACCGCCGGAAACGCAACGCTGACGGCAAATCTCGATGCCTCGTATGCTTTGAACGACAGCGTCAGCGTCGGCACGACCCTGGCGATTTCGTCAACCGGCGGCTACGCGGCGAATGGGTCGCATGCGCGATACGGACTGTTCATGCCCTCGTTCGTACTCACGAAGCAATTGCGCAACGACGTGCAAGCCTATGGCGAATACGTATACGCGTCTCGAATTGCTCCCGACGCCGGCGGTCGCGCGTTCGTCGATTACGGCGTGCAGAAACTGTTCGGCACGAGGTTAGAAGTCGATGCCGAACTTGGCCGGTCGGTGAGCGCAGACGCTGCTTCCGCATTCCGCTATGCCGGCTTCGGCTTCGGAATCGAGTTCTAAGTGATCGACGTGCGCTTCGCGGCAACGGCGTTCGCGACGGCATTTACGATCATCGATCCAATCGGCATGATTCCACTAACGCTGGCGGCCACGGCGGCCGCGCCCAGCGAGAAGCGCCGCGAGATCGTCGACGAAGCCGTGCTGGTCGGCGGCGGCGTGATGCTCGTCATGGGTTTGGTCGGTCACGCCATCTTAAACTACTTGGGGATCACCCTGCCCGCGTTTATGATCGCCGGCGGCGTGCTGCTCTTCCTCATTGCCATCGACATGCTGTTTGCGCGGCCGACCGGCGCGAAGCGCACTCCGGACGAAGAGCGCGAAGCCGCGGCGACCGACAATCCGGCCGTATTTCCACTGGCCGTTCCCATGATCGCCGGCCCCGGCACCATTGCGACGGTGCTGCTCCTAGTGAACCTCGCAAAAGGCGATCGGCTCGATCTGCTGATCGTCGTCGCCGCCTATGCGGCGGCACTTCTGGTTACGTGGTTTTGTATGCGCGGTTCGACGTTTCTGCTACGCATCATCGGCAACACCGGCGTGCACGTGGTAACGCGGTTGCTCGGCATCATCCTCTCGGCGCTCGCCGTGCAGTTCGTACTCAACGGGTTGATGCAGACGCCGCTCCTACACCGCTGACGCGAGCGCGCCAACCGCGCGCGCAACGTCGTCGGCGGTGTTGTAGATGTGAAATGAAACGCGGACTCGGCCCGCGCGCACGGATGCTCGAACGCCCGCTTCCAGAAGCTTTGCGAAGCCGTCGTCGGATCCAAGGTACACGATCGGTGAGGCCGGTCCGGGCAGATCGAGCGCTTCGCAAAAGCGGCTCGCGAGCGCCATGTCGTGCGCGTAGATCCGCTCGACGCCGATCGATTCGATGAGTTCGAGCGCGACTGCAGTGCCGACCCATGAAAACCACGCAGGCGAAGTATCCAAGCGGCGCGCGGTATCCGTTGAAATGCGGCTGGGCAACCCGAACAGGTTGTTGTTCGGGTCCTCGGTCGCGTACCAGCCTGCGTGAAGCGGGACGATTGACGAAAGCCGCTCGCGGCGATCCGCCATGAACGCGCTTCCGCGCGGCGAGAGCAGCCATTTGTACGCGTGAACGATGTAGTAATCGATCTCGCGCGCGTTCGTCGGCAGCCATCCGCAGGATTGCGTTCCGTCGACGCAGAGTTGCGTCCCCGTTTGTTTGCAGCGGGCGATGATCGCCGCGAGATCCGCGACTTCGCCGCTCTGCGCTTGAACATGACTGAGCACGACCATCGCGTGGGAAGAGGTCACCGCGTTCGCAATGTCAGCGAGCGGCACGCAATCGATGCGTACGCCGCGTGCTTCGTGTGCGGCGAACGGAAAAATTGTCGAGCTGAAGTCGTTTGCCGCGGTGAGCACGCGCGCGCCGTCGGGCACGGACGCTGCAATAAGGCCGATCAATTCCGAAACGGTAGCGCCGACCGCAATGTCGGTCGGGGCGACGCCGATCAGCCGCGCAAAGGTAGCGCGCGCGCGCTCGGTGCTTGCTTCCCACGCGTCTTCGCCGGTGCGGCCCGTTCGCCAATCTTCAAGTGCAGCGATCGTGGCGTCGAAAGCAGGGGTCGGAGGCAGCCCGTAGGTTGCGGTGTTAAGATACGTGCCGTGCTGGTTGCATAAGCCGCTGCTGTCGTGCAT
>JALYTZ010000031.1 GCA_030854025.1 Vulcanimicrobiota bacterium | reverse complement strand
CACAAGCGGATGACATTATCGTGTGTTCCGGCGCGCAGCAGGCCGCCGATCTGGTGGCGACGGTTCTGCTCGAAGAGCGCAGCGTCGTGGCGGCGGAAAGTCCGACGTATTCGGGGACGCTCGGGGTTTTCGATGCGCGCGGCGTTACCTACGTCGAAGTTGCCGGCGACGACGACGGCGTGCGTCCGGACGACATCGAACGTGTTTTTAGTGAATACCGTCCACGCCTACTGTATCTCAATCCGATCGCGCAGAATCCCACCGGTGCGGTGCTGCGCGCGCGCCGAGCGAAACACATCGTTGCCTTGGCGCGGCGTTACGATGTGGTCGTGCTCGAAGATCAGACCGGCTGGCAGCTGACCTACGATGCGCCGGCGCCCGCGCCGCTTGCAGCGTACGACACCGACGGACGCGTCATCGTTATGGAGAGCCTTTCGAAATCGATTTTTCCGGCTTTGCGCATCGGCTATCTCTACGCGAAAGGCGCGCTGGCCGAAGCGCTGGAGCTGGCCAAAGCGCGCACGGACGTGTTCACGTCCACGCTGACGCAGCGCGCGCTGTGGCGATTCATGAGCGGTCCGGGATACGCGCGGCATTTGCGTTCCGCAACCGCGCTCTACCGTGACCGTCGCGACGCATTCGTAGAGTCGCTAGCGGCCGAAGTTCCATGGTCGGACGTGCGCGCGCCGGCAGCCGGAATGAACCTGTGGCTGCCGCTGCCGCCGCGGATATCGACGCAGTCTGCGTTCGAAGAATGCGCCCGGCAGGGCGTGCTCGTTATGCCCGCCGACCCGTTTTACCCGACGCGTCAAGGACCGCCCGCTATTCGACTGTCCTTCGGAAACATCGAGAAGCCACAAGCGCGCGAAGCCGTTCGGCGTTTGGGCACGGCTTTGAGAAAAATGGGTATAACCGCACAGCTTTGATTGAGTTTCTGACGATCGACCAAGCCTACGATGCGCTGCGCGTCTATTTGGAATTGGAACGTTCCGGCGCCGCCGGTTCGGCGGTGACCACGCTCGAGACGCGTATGGTTCGCGACGAGCACGGGCATAGCGAAGATCCGGCGCTGTATAATGCATTCCGCACGACCGTGAAATCGGACCCGATGAGCGCCGCGGACGCGATGCGCTGCGCTTCCGAATTCGTCGACGCTTCGGCCGGGCAGGATACCGCACTCAAGCGTATTGCGGACGATCTACGCGAAGCCGCCGTCGACGAAACGCAGTCGTCGCCGGTTTGGGACAGCTGGCAAAAGGCCATCGACTCGCTTTAAGGGACATCAGATGTCCCTAACCGGTTCCTGCCCGCTGCAAGGGAGGTAAGGCCCGCCGGCCGTCCGTAAGCCTTTCCGTGATGATGCGACGTATACTTGCGGCGGTCTTGACGTGCGCCCTCATAGGGGCCGCACCGTCGACCGCATACAGGCGGCCGACCGTGTATTCGGCGCCGGCGGGCAACCGCGCAGCGGGGGCGCCCCGCGCAAGTAACCCGTACGACGTTATATTGCCCAACGGCCGCATTATCGCTCCGGTTGGCACGAGCACCGTCGTTGGAATGAACGCGCTCGGAGTCGCGCTCTCGCCGGGTGGCGCGTTCGCAATCGTCACCAACGACGACGAGCGTCAAACCGACGCGGTCAGTTCCATCGACCCGATAATCCACGGGGGCTACACGCTGACCGTCGTCAATACTTCGACGATGCGCGTTACCGACGTATTTAAATCGCAATCGAACTGGAGCCTGTGGGTCGGCGTTGCGGCGCTGAAAGATCCGGCCGATCCCACGCAGACGCTCGTCCTCGCGTCCGGTGGACCGACGAACGTCGTTCATTTTTTTCATCTGACCGTCGCGGGCCGTTTGGTGTCCGCTTCGACGGATCTGCAGATTCCCTCGCCGAGTGATGCGCGCTTTGCCAATGCGGGTCACTCGTTCCCGGGAAGCATCGTCGTCTCGGAGGACGGGCGCACGGCCTACGTCGTCAATAACGTCGGCAACACGCTGACGGCAATCGACCTGCGGGCGCGTCGCATTTTGCACAGCGCCCGCGTCGGGTATTTCCCGTATGGGGTCGCCATAGCCGCCAACCGGCTCTTCGTGACCGACCCCGGTCTGATGCGATACGGAGTGCTGCCGCAGCCGGTCACGATTCCGCAATTCAAGAACGTTGACGCTTCCGTCGAAAATTCGTCGGCGCTCTCGTCGGTTGCGCTGGCCGAGGACGGTGACGTTTCGCCGGAGCAGACGTCTTCTACGTCTATGGATCAAATGCCGAACGGCGGCGACTTAGTGGGCGGTGCGGCGCCGACGGCGATCGTCGCATCGAAAGACGGCCGCTACGCGTACGTGTGTATGACCAACGTCGACCGCATCGCCGTCGTACGTCTTACCGGCAGCCCCCGCGTCGTCGGCGGCATTCAACTTCGTCTCTTCGACAAAGCGCCGTATGGAACGCAGCCCGATGCGATCGTGCGCAGTCCCGACGGAAAACGGCTGTACGTCGCACTCGCCGGGATGAACGCAATTGCGGTGCTGGACGCGCGCAATCCGGTGCACTTGCATCGCCTGGGACTCATACCCACCGGATGGTATCCTACGGCAATCGGAGTTGCGCCGACGGGACGCTATTTGTACGTTACGAACGCAAAGGGCATCGGGCAAGAACCTCGGTTTGAAGGCGCCCCGCCATACCGGAAATCTCCCTCGGGACACATCTATCAGTCCGAAGGCGACAGCAACACGATCTGGGCGACGCTGCAGCGCATCGACCTGCACAAGCTGCCGCTGGGAAAGACCACGATCTCGACGCTGCGCTACACGCGGGTGGCGCACGCCGCATCTATCGCATCGATCGTTCCCTCGCTGCGCTCGCTGCAGCGCAGCCCCGCGATAAAACACGTCGTGCTTATTCTCGAAGAAAACAAAACGTACGACTCGATGCTGGGCGATCTGACCGACGGAAACGGAGCGCCGCACGGAAACGGCGATCCGTCGCTGGTTTCGTTCGGCGAAACGATTACGCCGAATCTGCATGCGCTGGCGCGTGAATTCGGCGTTGCCGAAAACTTTTACGCCGACGGTGATGAGTCCGATGCCGGGCATCAGTTCACGGC
>JALYTZ010000007.1 GCA_030854025.1 Vulcanimicrobiota bacterium | reverse complement strand
TTTTCGATCACGCTCAAGATATCGACATCGCTCACGCCGTCGCCATAGGTGGCGCAAAACGTCTCATCGCCGACGTAGGGGGCAACGCGGCGCAACCGCCCGCCGGTCATAGTGGCATCGCCGGTGTCCAGCAAGGTCACCGTCCATGGGTCGGTCGAGCTGCTGTGAACGTGCATACTATTTTTGCCCAAGTCGAACGTTACGTCCGACGTGTGCATGTAGTAGTTTGCAAAGTATTCCTTGATGACGTACCCTTTGTAGCCCACGCAAATCACGAACTCGTTGATGCCGGCGGCACCGTAAATCTTCATAATATGCCAAAGGATCGGTTTGCCCCCGACCTCGATCATCGGCTTGGGACGCGAACCGGTCTCCTCACTTATGCGCGTGCCGAGGCCGCCCGCGAGAATGACCGCCTTCAAACGGGGCTGGATAAGTTCGTTGGCATGCTAAGGGTATCGGGCCCGAAGTGAACCTTTTTTAGCGGCCCCCGGTCGGGCACGGCGGGTTCGATTCGTGACCAGCAAGAACACCGCCGACGAGATGTCCCGCTACTATCACTTTTTTGGTCTGGAACGGGACCCGTTCTTAGATACAGCCGACCCCTTCTTCTACTGCGAACTCGGCCCGTTGCGAAATGCCAAAGAACGGTTAACTTCGTCAATCGAAGAGGGTCGTGGGCTCACGATCGTGCTAGGCGAGCCGGGCACGGGAAAAACGAGCCTGTCGGGCGCGCTCGAACGCGCACTGCTGCAAGACGATCGCGTGACGTTCGGAAAAATTCTCGACCCGACGTTCGCGACCGAGGTCGAATTTTTAGTAGCCGTCGGCCGCGTGTTCGGGCTTGCGCTGCCGCCACGCTCCAGCGCCGCGCTGAAAAATGCGCTGAAGAATTTTTTCTTTGAAACGGCGGTTCTCGAAGACCGCACCCTCGTTCTGCTCATCGATGAAGCGCAGAATTTGAGCGACGAAAATCTCGAGGCGCTTCGACTGCTGCTCAACTACGACGTCCCCCACAAAAAGCTGCTTAACATCGTGCTTTTCGGCCAGTTCGAATTGGAACGCCGGATCATCGGAAAACAGAACTTGATCGACCGCGTGGACGGCTGGATCCGGCTGCAGCCGTTCGATGAAACGATGTCGGGCGCGGTTTTCGATTTTCGTTTGAGCCGCAGCGGACTGCCGCCCGAGCAGCGCCTTTTTAGTCCCGAAGCGCGAGCATTGCTGCTTGTTGCTTCCGCAGGCCTCGCGCGCCGGATGAGCCTGCTGGCGCATCTTTCGATGCAGGCGGCAGCCGACCGCGCAAGCACGCTCGTGCGCGAAGAACATGTCGAAACCGCACTGCTGCTGCGCGGAATCGCTCCGATCCAGGCGGCGCCGGCCGTGGCGGAGCCGGAACCTCCGAGCACTATACGGCAGCCCGGATTCTTCGCGCGTTTATTCGGCCGTCTACGCACGGCAAAATGAAACCCGAGCCGGATTTCGACGAAAGCGCGGATATGCGCTTGGTGGAACTGCAACGCGTCGCACTCGGCGTCGACGCCCCGCCTCGAACGAACTGGTCGAGTCGCCTCCCCGCGGATGGCGACGAGCCCGAAGCGATAGCAGGCGACTGGGCGAGCGGCGCGTTCGTCGTCATCGAACTGCGCGGCGAACCGCGCGAAAACGTCATTCCGGGCGCGATCGTTACGCTCGTGCTGGAGGCGGTAAACGAAGGCGGGACGGCGGCGGCAGGCCTGCGGATCGGCGTGCCGCTTCCCGCAGGGGCCGAATTTCGCGCGGGTTCGTTCATGCGCGATGGGCGGCCGGGATCGGATGACGCTGCAGCGCAGCTGTTCGGTGAAGGTCTCGATATCTCGCCGCTGTCTCCGCGCGCCCGAACGACGTTACTATGGAAGTTGGGCGTTCGGCCCGGCAGCGATTCGCTCGTTCTTTCCCCGTTTGCGCACGCGCGCGCCGCCGCGATTGCGGGCGCCAGTCCACTGCCTATTTCGCGCAAGCCCAAGACGCGGGGGATCGCTTTCGCGCAGGAGATCGCTAAACTCGATCGTGACGATTCTGTCGAAGCGAACGAGGCCGAAGAGCTGCCGTTTTACGAATTGGACGAGGAAGAACAGCTGCTTCACTCAGCCGTCGCACTTCCGGAACCGGAACCGGAAGCGGAACACGTTCCGCCGGCGGCGCTTCTCCCGGCCGCCCCCGTCGAATCGCGCAACGGAGTGCTGCTCGTCGGCTCCATCGATCGGCTCTCGCTGGCATACTTCGAGCGGCTTTTCGGCGATGCGAAACCGCCCACGCTGCTCGCGCACTTCATGCTCGGCGGCGCGCTGGCGTGCACGCAAACGCCGGACGGCGCAGATCCTGCCGGATTGAAAGCCCACAACGACGCGCAGGCCCAACTGCTTCAGCGTATCGTACTTCACGAGCGCCTCGGTAAAAAAGAACCGATCCAGGAATACGCTGGAACATTCGAGGCGAGTCTCGACCGGCTGACTTCGGAACCGGCACCTCATGACGATGCCTCGCCGGCCGATTCCCGGGTTCTGCGCTTGGAATGCGATGTATCGGACCCCGCAATGGCCGTGCTCCACAAGATGCGCGAAGAGCGATCCGCATGGGATTTTACGAAAGCGCGACAAGTTGCTCTCGCCCTTCAGGCTCGACGCGTTTTTGCCCAGGCCGATACCGAAGCGGCGGAAGCGGCCTTACAGCATTACTCACAAGTGTCGTCGATGCAACTCCAGCGCTTTTTCGTGCGCATGCGGCTGGACCGCACGACCGGCCTGCTGTTTTCACTCGACGAAAAACTCGACGCGGCAGCCCGCAGGCTCATCGCCGCGCTCATCGCGCGGTTTTAGCTGAAGCGGTCGAGCGAGGCCAAACTGGAATTCGGGCGCCCGGATTTGACGAGCGAACGAAGAGCGGTCTTCGCGCGGCCGAGCAGCTGCAACCGTTCGCCGACCGCCCCGCGGTAGAATTTCAACCGCGCCTGCTGATGCGTCCGCACGGTTTCCAAGGACCGCAGACGCGCAAACACCTCGGCGTCGAATGCCGCATCCCGATCGGCGACGCACGTCTCAAACGCGTTCTGCAGTGCGTGCATCGCGCGGCGGGACTCGCCGATTGCACCATCGAGTCGCGTCCAATCGCGAGCCGTCAACGCGCGTTCCAGCTCGGCGCACAGCTCCTCGAGTGTGGCTAATTCGCGGGCGACCGCGTCCTTGCCGTGCGGTTCAGCCGACTGCGACAAATCGGGCATTTCCGGAATTGAGCGGCGGTTCGGGCCGAGCCGCGCGGGCGCGCGCCGGCGAAGCTTCGCGCGGAAGCGTCTTGAATTCAAGCACGGCTTTGGCCCACATTTCGCGGTATTCTTTGAAGTCGGGCAGCAGCCGTTCGACGCGAACCGCGCTCTTCTGCATGTTCGCCAACACCAGCTCGTGATGCCAAAATTCGTACACGCGGAACAAGTTGGTTGCAACCTGACCGCCCAGCTCCATGTCGAGCGAGCCCATCAGCAGGCACAGCGCGCGCTGCGCTCGCAGCAGGTGCTTGTGAATTCCTTCGATATCGGCGGGAGCGTTCTGCAATTTTTCGAGCGCGTGCGTCGAAGACGTGAGCAGCACGTCGAAGATCTTGACGATGAGATCTTCTTTCGACGCCGTTGCGATCGACGTTTCGAGGTAACGCTCTTGTACGTTCGGCTTCATCGTTCTAATTCTGCTTGAAGAACGAACCGAGCTGCTGCTGCAGCGATTGATATCCGGCCAGCTGGGACTCGCTGGCGACGAACTCTTGCCGTAATGCGTCCGCCTGCGCATTGGCACTGTTTTGGATTTGCTGAACTTGCTGTTGGATCGATTGAATCTGCGCCGTATTGGCGTTTTCGAATCCCTGAATGACCGACACGCTCGGTATGCTGCCGAGCAGGCCGCTCGAAACGTTCGTCGGCACGCCGGTCACGCCGGTTAGATACGTGCCGATCTGCGTGACGAAGCCTTGCTTTCCGGTAAACAGGCTCTGCACCGACGCCGGGTCAGATTGGAGCGCGGACTGCAGCGCCCCGACGTCGAGCGGCAGTAAGACGCCGTCCGTGCCGCTGACTTGCTGCGAGGTTACCGGGCCGCTCGTGCTGGTCGCATTCGAACCGGTCGCAACGATCTGCGAGAACGAGCTGTCGAGATTCAAACCAATCGACGAGAGCGATATCGACTTGCCGCCGGCACCTTGGAATAAGCCGCCTGCGAACGATACGAGCTGGTCTTTAACATTCACGATATCGGAATTGTTCCACAGCACGCCGCCGGCGAATTGCTGCGCGCTCGCGCTTCCGGGCAACTGCGCCGTTTGCGACGACACGACCACCGGAGCAGCCGACGCGGTGTCGATCTCGCTGATCACCGCATTGTACGCCGAGACGAACGTGTTGAGCGAGCTGACGAGCTGCGAGCTGTCGGACCCGATCGAGATTTGAAAGGGCGTCGTCGAGCTGGATACCAGGTTCAGGGTTACGCCCGGTATCGCGTTGGTGACGGTGTTGCTGTTGCTGAAAATGGTCTGGGTTGCGCCCGTCGGCGTTTGGAAGGTGACCTTTGCCTGCGTGCCGACCGTGGTCGTTGCGCCGCCACCGGTAATACCCGAGGCGGCTAGAAAATTGCTGGAGTCCGACCCCGCGCCCAGCACGATGCTTTGCGGGCCCGAATTTTTGTTTGCAAGCGTGATGCCCCCGCCGGCCGGATCGAAACTTGCGACCACACCGGCGTTCGAGCCGTTGATGCGGGCAAGCACGCCGGCAAGATTGTCTTGGGTGGGATCGACGGTAATCTGCACGCCGTTGATCGTAAAAACGCCTGCAGTCACCGGCGTCACGAAACCGGCGGCGCTCGCGCCGTTCAATGCAGCGCCCTGGTTGATACCGCCTACGCCGGCCGTTCCCGTCACGGATCCGGACGTTGCGCCATTCGTGATCTGAGCTTGGCTCAAGCGCAATACGTCGAGCAGATTGCCCGAGTCGTTTGCCGAACCGAGCGCCAGCGGATTTTGCGTGTCGCTTATTTGCACCGTGTCGCCGGCGCCCGCGAAGCCGATAGTAAACGTCGCATCCCCGGTGGCCGCGCGGACCTGCGACTGGATGTTCGCCATGATCGTGTCGAGCGATTGCGATGCGACATCGTACTTCACGGTCACGCCGTTGACGGTCACTTGACCGGTCGTGCCGGCTCCGTTCGAAGGCGTAATCGCGGCGTAGGATGCTGCCAATGGAACGGTGTCGGAGGGTGCCGGGGGGCTTCCGATCCCATCGCGTTCGCTGTGGCCGACGCCCGAACCACTGCGAACTTGCGTGGCCGTTGCGGTCGTGACCGACTGAATCAAGTACGTGCCGGCGGTGGTCGCGGCTCCGGGAATCGTCTGCGCGGTCGCCGTGTTCGGCGAAGTCGACGTCGCGGAAAACGCTTGATAGGCGTTCGGCTGCGAAAGCGCGTCGAGCGCATTTTGAACCGATGCGAGCATTCCGTTTATTTTTATCAGTTCCAGGTTTGCGGCATTAAGCGTTGCGGCTTGCTGGTTCAGCGTCGTTTGCGGCGCAAGCGTAATCGCGGTCAGCTTCTGAATGATCGAATTGTAATCAATTCCGGACGCGATGCCGGGAAAGGAAATTGGCGGAACGTTGGTTCCTGGAACGCTGCTCGACATACGGCTCCTTAAACGCTGCTATCCAGCGTTATGCCGGAGTGCTTGTCAAAAAATGCGGCCACTTGCAAGATGATCTCGGCCGGGAATTGCGCGACTTCTTTACCGGTCACGGGATCGCTGAAGACCGTGACGATTTCGTCCGAGGAGTGATTCACGCGGTACGACACGTTGAGTCCAACGTGGTGCGGCTGATCGGGACTTCCAAAGAGTTTCGCGACCGAATCGATCAGCGTCCCCTTCGAATGCGGTCCAGGTACCGGGCCCGCGTGCGGGATGCTCGAAGCGGCGCCTTGGACAGGCGCATCCGAAACCGGCAGCGGCGGCGTTGCCGCGCCTGCGGCAATGGCGGAAACGTCCATGTTTTTCCTCCTATTCCTATTCCATGATTCGGCGCAGTACGCGAAGGAATTTAGCCGATCGCAGCCGGCGCTTACCCTAAACGAGTGCTTCTTCGGCGATCCGCTTGGCGTCGGCGACCCGATTGGCGCGCAGGTAGAGGCCCGCAAGCTCAACCGAGACGCGTTGTTTGGAGGCCGGGAGCAGCGCGATGAGTTCGCGCTCGGCTTCGGCGGCACGATCGAGCGATTCGAGGAGCCCTGCGCGCATCAGCGCCGCATCCAGATGCGTCGGTGCGCCATTCTGAGCCAAGGTGCGATCGGCCGCCTCGAGCGCTTCTTGTTTGCGGTCGAGCTCGCGCAGCAGCACCGCCTGAAGGTAGCTGCCCTGGACGTAGGCCGCGCCCGTTGATTCGCCGATCGCAGCCAGAAACGCGAGCGCCTCGCCCTTACGATCCAGATTTACGAGCGCAATTGCGGCGTTGTAATTCAACGCGCCGTCGTCCGGAAACGCCTGCAATCCCGTGCGCGCCATCGAAAGGGCTTCTGCATATGCGCGCTGAGCGATGAGCAGTTGGGACCGGCGCAAAAAATCGACGGCATAGACCGGATCGGCACTCTGCTCGGCCAGTCGCAATGCAGCGACCGCCGCAGTCTCGCCGCGTGCCGCGTAGATTGCCTCCAAGGCATTGAGCGCGTCGGCCGAGCCCGGCGAGCGTTCGAGTGCGATCTGCAGATAGCGTTCGCCGGTACCGCGCTGCAGCCGCTGCGTTACGGCTGCAGCCGCAACCAGCAGCGTCACCGCGGCGTACGTCGACAACGAGCGGTGCGAAGCCTCGATGATGTCCAGGGCGTCGGACTCCTTACCGGGGTGGCGCAAGAAGAAATTGACCGCATTGAGAACGCCCTGCTCGTCGCCAACCTGATCGTAGAGCCAGCGAAACTCCGCTTCCGCTTCAACGAGGCGCCCAACGCGTTCAAAGGCTCGGGCGCGGTTCAAACGCAGCGGTGCGACGCCGGGCCGATTAGCGAGTCCCCGTTCGAACCACTCGATTGCCTTGGAATCGTCGCCGGTCATCGCGTAGATGGCTCCGATTTCAGACTGCGCTTTCCAGACCGACACTTCTTCGTCCACAACGAACTGTGCGTCGTTGTGTACTCCGTCGGCGATTGCCGCTTCGTACATGGCGCGCGATTCGTCGTAGCGCTGCAGCATCATAAGCGCTTTGCCGGCCGAGAAGTGGGCGTTCGCATATCGCGGCGCGTAACGCAGCGCGATGGCTGCAATTTCTAGCCCGCGCGCCGGTTCGTTGAGCCGTTCGCTTAGCGTATCGGCCCAAATTTGCAAGCCGTTGGGAGTAAATCCGCGCGGCGCATCTTTCGAGAGTTCCCACATCCGTTCGAAGGCGCGAACGGCACCTTCGTTCGCCCCTTTCAGGTACGAGGTTACGCCCAGGTTGTACCAATGGAACGGTTCCTGCGGTTCGCGTTCGACGGCGGCCTCGATGATCGCCAGGTTTCGCCCGAGTTTGTCGCGTTTTCCGACCACGTCCGACATGTAGCCGTGATGCAAAATTTTTATGGGCGAAGGCACGGCGCCGATGCCGAGAACGCCGTTGTCCAAACTGACGAATTCGTGGATGGGCTGAACGAAGCGCACGCGTTCGTGGTTTGGGAAGATGCGCGTGATCGCGTGCGAGAGATTACCGGTGCCGTGATACTGGTCGGAACGATTGCTGCATCGAATCCACAAGGCGGTCAAATGCGCCGGCACGGTCTTGAGGCTCAAGAGCGCTTGGACTGATTCCGCGATGAGTTCTTCGTCGGCGTCGAGCTGTAGAATCCAACGTCTGGTCGCCATCGCGAGCGATTGATTACGCGCCCAAGCAAAATCGTTACGCCACGGATGCACCTGAATGCGCGCGCCGAACCGGCGAGCAATTTCCAAGGTGCCGTCGGTCGAACCGGTATCGACGATGTTGATCTCGTCCACGTAAGCCGCCACGCTCGAAAGACAGGCGTCGAGAAAACGCTCTTCGTCCTTGACGATCATGCACAAGCTTATCCCGGCCGGTTTTTGCGGCCAGCCTGCCGGCGGCGCCGGCAAACCGAACGCATTGGTAACGCGAACTGGCACCTCTACTACATCGGCATCCGGCGCAAAAAAAGAGAGCCCGCCGAAGCGAGCTCTCTAACGATTCGTGGCTGATCCGGATTAACGGAAGAGGCCGAGAACCGATTGCGCGTTTGCGTTCGATTGCGCCAAGACCGAGGTGCCGACCTGATTGAGCACCTGGAGCTTGGTGAACTCGGTGGTCGCCTGCGCGACGTTGAGGTCGCGGATTGACGATTCCGACGCCTGGAGATTGACAGCCGCGATGCTGTTGTTGTTGGCATCTTCGTTGAGGCGGATGATCACCGCGCCGAGCTGAGCGCGCTGCTGGAGCAGCGAGTTGAGCGCGTTGTCGATCTGACCGATTGCGTCTTCAGCTCCGATGGACGGGTTATTGGCCGAAGCCGTGGAGAGGTTGATGTCCGAGATGCGCAGCGTCTGGGCGTTGGTCGCCTGGATGCCGATTTGAACCGTGTCGCCTTCGTCGGCGCCCGACTGCACGTTCAGCGCCGGAGCGTTGGCGTTCGTCGATGCCGCAACGGCTTGGCTGACCTTCAGGTAGGCGGTCGTGCCCGCATCGGCGAGCGTGACATTGCCGACCGTGATCGTGAGGTTGTCGACCGTTACGGTGCCGTTCGCGTTGATGGTCCCGGGCTGTACGGAAACGGTCTGCGACGCGCTGTCGACGAACGTCACTTGGACGGCGACCGACGTGCTGCTCGTGTTGATGACCTGCAGCTCGATCGTACCGTCGGTGCTCGCGCCCGCAGCGGTCGTGTTGAAGTTGGCACCGGTCGCAACGCCGGCAACCAGGTTTCCGGCGCCGCCGCCCGCACCGGCGCTCGCCAGCACGGAATTCGAGGTGATCTTGTAGTCTGCGTTCACGTAGGCTTGGAAGCCGGCGTGGCTGCCGTCGAGCAGCGGCTGACCGTTGAAGTTCGTGTTCTGCGAGATACGGTTAACTTCGAGCAGCAGCTGCGAAACTTCGGCTTGCAGGTTCTGCTTGTCCGACGCGCTGTTGACGTCGGAGGCCGCTTCCACTGCCAGGCCGCGGATGCGCTGCAGAATATCGGTCGTCGTTTGAAGCGCGCCTTCGGCGACTGCCGCGGCGTTGTTCGCGTCTTGAACGTTCTGCGATGCTGTTTGAAAGCCGTCGACCTGCGTCTGCAAGTTCGTGGCGATGGCCAGACCCGACGGATCGTCGGCTGCCGAATTGATGCGAAGACCGCTCGAAAGCTGCGTGACGGTATTCTTCAGCGCTTCCTGATTCTTCGTGAGGTTGTACTGGACGTTGTTGGCCAACAGATTGTTGGCGATGCTCAGACCTTGTGACATTTTTTCCTCCATGATTCACACTGTGTGTGAGTGACTAGTCAAGGGAGACATCCTGTCCCCTTCTCCACCTCTATCGGCCCGCGTGTGACCCGACTTTAGTGGGGTTTGGATGCATTTTTTCTGGGTTGTAAAACGGGTCGGCTGACTTGCGCGGACTGTGCTTCCGCTTCGACCGGAACCGCATCGACTGCAGCCTGGTTGGTGCGTTGAATCTCTTCATAAATTTCGGAACGATGCACCGATATTTCACGCGGCGCTTCGATGCCGAGCTTTACCTGATCGCGATCGACGGCGACGACCACTACCCGGACGTTATCGCCCACCATGATCGACTGATTGACTTTTCGGCTCAGGACAAGCATTGGTGCCCTCCGTGGCTTAGCGAGGTCGCAATGCCATCGGTGTTACACCGGCGAGAGC
>JALYTZ010000003.1 GCA_030854025.1 Vulcanimicrobiota bacterium | reverse complement strand
TCATTACCGCGTATGCCGTGCCGAAGAACAATGGCAAGACCAGTTCGGGAGCGGGCGCACTGGCGAAAGAAAACAATTCGATTCCGCCGAGCACTCACCAAGAACTTCCGGCGTTCGCGCGCAACGTGCTCACTAATCTGCGCGTACCGAAACAAACGCTCGATCCGGTCGAGACCACGCTTCCGAACGGCATCAAGCTGATCGTTCAGCCGGATCATTCGACGCGAACGGTCACCGTTGCCGGCGAAATCTTGAGCAACGCTAACGTTCAGGAGCCCGCCGGCAAAGACGGCGTGGCTGGAATTACAACTGCGCTTCTGCCGTTCGGAACGACCACGTACGACCGGCTCGCATTCGCAACCGAACTGGATAAAATCGCAGCTTCCACGCAGGCCGGCACGAGCTTTTCGCTGCAGACGCTTTCCGCCGATTTCGATCGCGGCATGCAGCTGCTCGCAGACGAAGAACTGCACCCGCGCTTCGACGCGCAAAGTTTTGCGATTGTAAAACAGCAAACAGTCGGATCGTTGTCCGGTGAGATAACCTCACCAGATCACCTTGCGGGCGTCGCGCTTGCGAAAGCACTCTACCCGCCGAACGACCCCGATCAGCGTTTTGCAACGCCCGCAACCGCAGCTGCGCTGACGCTCGACGACGTCAAGGCGTGGTACGCATCCGCCTATCGTCCCGACCTCACGGCAATCGTCGTCGTCGGCGACGTGACGCCCGCGCAAGCGCAAGCGTCGGTGGCAAAATACTTCGGCGGCTGGACGGCACATGGGCCAAAGCCAGTTGTCTATCCGCCGGCGGTTCCGAATAACGAGCCCTCGAGCGCGCAGGTGCCCGCAACCGGGCGCGTTCAGTCCAGCGTGGAATTGGTCGAAACGACGAAGCTGCTTCGCGCAAATGCGGATTTTGCGCCGGTAGAAGTTGCGAACACAATTCTTTCGGGCGGTTTTTACTCATCGCTCCTGTACCATGATTTGCGCGAAGTTCACGGATACGTCTACTACGTCGGCAGCGATTTGCAAGCGGGTAAAGTGCGCTCGACGTTCAGCGTGTCGTACGGGTCGGATCCGAAGAACGTGCTGCCCGCGGAGTCGCTCGTCGTCAACGACCTGCGTTCGATGCAGCGCCGGCCCGTTGCGGCGGACCGGCTGTTGCGCGCGAAGGCGCAGCTCATGGGCCAGATTCCGATCTCGCAAGATAGTTACGACGGCGTTGGCTCGCTGCTTCTCGAATACGGGCTGCTCGGACTGCCGTTGAATCAGTACGCACTCGATGCCCGGCGCGAGCTGGACGTTTCGCCGGCCGCCATTCAATCCGCGATGAGCCGGTGGGTGCGGCCCGACGGGTTCGTGCGAATCGTAACGGGACCGGGACCGAATTAGCGAGATCCGCGCGGTCGGGTTCGATTTCGATCATACGCTCGGAATCGACAACAAACTCGAGCGGGTGGCATTTCTGCACCTGCTCAAGCGCATCGAGTCCGACGGTGGAGCGCCGCTGGGCACGCTGAACGAGGAAATCGTGCGCATCGATGCGCTGCTCGCCGAGCAGCGTTCCGGAGCATACTCCATTGAAGCGGCGGTCGAACGGTTCGCGCGCGAACGTCGCGCGGCGAACCCGGCGGGATACGCAGACGAGTACAAGCGTATCGCGCTCGACAACGTCGATGCGTTCGTCGTGCCGGTGCCCGGCGCGCGCGCATTGTTCGGCGAGCTGCGCGAGTTGCACGTTCCGTACGCGCTGCTTACCAATGGCTGGTCGCCGCTCCAGCAGCGCAAGGCCGCCTGCATTGGGTTCGACGGGCCGGTGATTGCCAGTGCCGACATCGGCGTTCAAAAACCGGATGCAGACGCGTTCGAAGCGCTCGCGCAAACGCTCGGATGTCCGCGCGAATCGATCGCGTACGTCGGTGATAACGCTGAGGCGGACATCGGCGGCGCCATTCATGCCGGCCTGTGCGGGGTTTGGTTCGATGCCGAAAATGCCGCGTATCCAACGGATGCGCCAAAGCCGTCTGCAGTTATCCACAGTTTACACCAGGTGCTCGCGCTGGTTCGACCGTAAAGAGCGGCGTGCCCAAGATCACCGGAGGAAGCCTTCGCAGCCGAAAACTCGGCTCGCCGAAAGGAAACAACGTGCGTCCCACACCGGGACGCGTGAAAGAAGCGCTTTTTTCGATTCTCGCGTCTCGCATCGACGGCGCGCGCTTTCTCGACCTCTTCGCCGGGACCGGCGCAATCGGATTCGAAGCCGCTTCGCGCGGCGCGTCCCGAGTCGTCGCCGTTGAAGGGCATCGCGAAACCGCCGAAGCGATCGTGCAGGCTGCCGAAGCGTTTCACGTGCAAGACGTCGTCGAAGTGGTCGCGGCTCCGGTCGATCGGGCGCTGTATCGGCTCGAAGGGCCGTTTGACATCGTATTCGCGGATCCGCCGTACGCCGACGATCTCCCGCTCCAAATGTTTAAGCTGCTGCTGGAACGCAAGCTGTTAGCCGATGGTGCAGTCGTTATTTTCGAACATTCGGCACGTACGATACTGCCGCAGATTGCGGGCTATCGAGGCGCTCGCGAAGAAGTGTACGGCGATGTCGCGTTAGCCTTTTTCGAAGCGGTTGCGCAGCCTTGAAACCGACGCGCGGCATCTATCCCGGGTCGTTCGATCCGCCCACCAACGGCCATCTTGACGTGATCGAGCGTTCCTCGCGCTGCTTTTCCGAACTGATCGTGGCCGTCGTCGTCAATCCGCAAAAGCGCGAGCCGATGTTCACGCTCGAGGAACGTGAAGCGACCATTCGCGAATGCGTCTCTCACCTGCGCAACGTACGGGTCGAGAATTTCCGCGGCTTGCTTGCCGACTACGTAAAAGCGCAGCAGGCCGACGTGATCATCAAAGGCCTGCGCGTCGTCTCCGATTTTGAAAATGAAATGTCGACCGCGCTGATGAATCGGGCGTTATCGAATGTCGACACGATGTTTCTCATGTCCGATCAAAAATACTCGTTCGTCAGTTCCAGCATCGTCAAAGAAGTGTTTTTTCTGGGCGGCGACGTAGGAGCCTTAGTGCCCGATCCGGTGATGCGGCTGATGGCAGCTAAGCGCGAAACACTGCGAACTTCAACGTAACGGAGGTATCCATGTCGGTCTATCGCGTTCTGGATAAACTCGAAGCCTACGTGCACGAAGGGACCTGGCTGCCCGCCGGGTACCGCGTACTGAACGAAGAGCGTCTCGTGGAGTTCATCGAAAAAGTGCGCTCGTCACTACCCGAAGAGGTGGGTCGCGCAAAAATCATCGCCAAGGATCAGGACCGCATGATCCGCGCCGCACATGAAAAGGCTCAGGCGATCGTAACCGAAGCGACCAGCAAGCACGAGGAGCTGGTCGATCAGAACGAGATCGTTGCGCGCGCGCGAAAAACCGCCGAAGTCGTGCTGCGCGAAGCCGAGGAGCGCGCGCGAAAAGTGCGCGAGGGCGCCGATCAGTATGCCGCGCAGATGCTCGGCGATCTCGAAAACCGGCTTACCGGGGCCATCGGTTCGGTGCGTAAGGGACGCGAAGCGTTAGTACCGCGCGCGCAGACTGCAACGTCTGCGCAACCGCTGGCGGACGCATCGGCCAAGAGCCGGCGTGCGGCATTCGATGCGCAGGCATCCGAAGAAACAGCCGCGCTCGAATCGGTTGAAGTGTAGCCGCTAGACCGGCGGCGCCTGAACGTTGTGCGCGAAGGCTTCGAGCCGCGCACGATCGATCGCCTTGACGCGCCCGCGGTCTAATTCGACGGCGTTTGCGTTCTTGAGTCGCAGCAGCGCGCGCGCCGCCATATCGCGCACCGTTCCGGCCGCGGCGGCGATCTGCGCCTGCGAGAGATTTTCCACGCCCGGAAGCCCGCGGGTCATGCCGATCGACGCTCGCGCATAGCCCAGCAAGAACTTCGCAACGCGTTGGAGCACGTGCGCGAACGCGAGATCGGCGATCGTGTCGATGGAACGCCGGCGGCCTTGCGAAGCGGCCAGCAGAAAGCCCATCGCCAGTTCGCTATCGTTGCGGCACGCGTGAACGATCGCTTCGCTCGGAACCGTAACGATCGTGCAATCCGTCAGTGCCTCCGCGCGCGTCGTCGAGCCGCCGCCGTCGAACGAGCCGCTGTCGTTGAGCGTGTCGTGCGTGAGACGCTCGCCCAGTGTGTGCGTTTTCCCGTCGGCTGAAAGCAGCGTCAGAATGACTTTGCCGACCTTGACGATGCCCAGGTATGGCCACATTTCGCCTTCGTCGAAGATCGTTTCGCCGGCCTTGAACGTGCGCTCGCCCATCTGCGAAGCCAGGTCCCTAAGCGTAGAAGCTTTGGCGCTGGCAAATGGCGGCACGTGCTGGATGAACGCTTCGCCTTCAGCGTTCTCGTCGATGCGCTCCATGCGCACCGTCCAGCGGTTGGAACCCAAGTTGCGCGAATCCCAAGAAAATTTCCCGGGCCGAAGTTGCGCGATCTCGTTGCGCAAGGCTCGCGGGTCGGTCTCTTCATTGATTTCGAGCAGCGCGCCAAGCGTGAGTTTATCGAAGGCTTCCAAGATGTGTTCGGTCTTGGTCGCAGGGGCAAGCGAGCGGGCATCGAGCGTGATGGCCGCCGGACGATTGATAGGCATCGCCCCCTTTTTACCATCAAGCCGAAGAAGTCGCCTGCAAAAGTCGATAAGGGGTGCCATAGAACGCCGCGAATAGGGCGTTTCTATGTCAACAGAGATTCATGAAAACGACGTCGTCATCGTCGCGGGCGCGCGCACGCCGTTTGGAAACTTCGGCGGAGTGCTTTCCGAGCTGACCGCGACGGATCTGGCCGTGCATGCCGCCGAAGCGGCAATCGCCCGAAGCGGCGTGCCCAAGGAACGGATCGACGACATCGTGTTCGGCAACGTGATGCAGACGAGCGCCGACGCCATCTACCTTGCGCGCCATGCCGGACTGCGCGCGGGCATTCCGGTCGGTACCCCGGCGCTCAACGTCAATCGGTTGTGCGGCAGCGGCTTGCAGGCGATTCTGACCGCCGCGAATTCGCTCACTCTCGGCCAGACGACGTACGCCTTGGCGGGCGGCGCCGAATCGATGAGCCAGGCGCCGCACGTCGTGCGCGGCGGACGCAAGGGTTTTCCACTCGGTGCAAACGTGCAGTTCGAAGATTCGCTCTGGGAAGCGCTCACCGATTCGTACAACGGCTTGCCGATGGCGATCACGGCCGAAAACCTTGCCGAAAAGTACGACGTTTCCCGTGAGGCATGCGATGAATTCGCGCTGGCAAGTCAAGAACGCGCGCTCGCTTCGCAAACCGACGGATACTTTGCCGAAGAAATTGCGCCGATCACGATCAAGGGTCCGAAAGGGGCGGAAAC
>JALYTZ010000246.1 GCA_030854025.1 Vulcanimicrobiota bacterium | reverse complement strand
CGTGCGCACGTCGGTGTTGTCCACGTAGCCTTCCAAGACGAATTCAGCGTCGGCGGGAACGTTGAGATCGACCGTCTTGCCGCGCACGAGTTTTACCGGTTTGCCGCGCAGCAATCCCGCGAACATAAATTCGTCCACCACCGGCGGAAGCGGCGCCGTTGCCGCATACGTTACCGCGGGGTCCGCGCCGATCGCCACTGCAACGGGGATGCGTTCGCCCCATGCATCCGCGTGCGCGCGACCTTGTTTGTGTCGCTGCCAGTGCATTCCGGTTTCGCGAGGGCCGTACACTTGCATGCGATACATGCCCACGTTGGGCGCACCGGTGCGCGGGTGTTTTGTAATCACCAGCGGAAGCGTAATGAACGGCCCGCCGTCCAGCGGCCACGTCGTCAGCACCGGCAATTCGCGAAGGTCGGGTTGGTCGACGACGACGTCTTGGCAGCTTCCGGATTTCACCGTTTTCGGAATCGCGGAGGCGAGCGGCGCGAGCGAAAACAATTTCCCGATTCGTTCCGAAAGAGACGCCGGCATCGAGAGGTCGAGCAGCGAGCGCAGTCGGCCGGCCACTTCGTCGAGCGACGACGCGCCGAACGCCATAGCCATCCGCCGCTCGGAACCGAACTGATTCGTAAGCACCGGATACGCGGAGCCGTTTACGTTGCGAAAAAGCAGCGCCGGGCCGCCGGCTTTGACCACGCGATCGGTGATCTCCGAAATCTCGAGGCGCGGATCGACGGGCGCCTCGATCGAATGCAGTTCTCCTGCGCGGCGCAAGGCGTCGACGAACGCGCCAAGGGAATCGTAAGCCATCGACGCTCGGTTAGACGCCCGAACCGATAAACCCGGCCCACCCGTCAGCGTTCAGTGCAAAGCCGGCATCGTGAACGTAAACGTCGTGCGGTCGCTTTCGCTGCTCACCCTCACGTCGCCGTCGTGAGCGCGGGCGACAGCGCGTGATAGGCACGCCGAGGCCGCTGCCCTGCCCGTCGGTGCCGGCACGAAAGAAGCGTTCGAAAATTTTCTCGCGCAGGTGCTCTTCGATTGGATTGCCGTCGTTGCTGACCGTAAGCGTTGCTTGGGTTTCGGTCGTTGCGGTGCGGATCGTGCGCGCTACGTCGACATCGGCCTGCGCTTGAGTCAATGATCTCGCATTCCGTTTAGAGGAAACGGCACGCCGTTCGGGCGAGAATCCGCAGATGCGCGAGCTTTTCAGCGGGCCGACTTCGCTGACGTACCGCGGTGAGCGGCTAGCCTTCTGGGTCACGCTCATGCTGGCGTTGCCGGCAGCCGCACTGATCGGCTTCTTCATTCACGAAGAGCTCGGCATCTCGCAGGTCGCGCTGTTTCTCGTTATTGCAATGCTGTACGTGACGCTGGCGCGCGGGCGCCTGGTGGGCAGCAGCGTGCGAATTCACGAGTCACAGTATCCGCAGCTGTTCGCGATCGTCAAACGCTGCGCCATTGCGCTCGAACTGCCGATGCCGATGGTGTTCGTGCGCGAAGATTACGTCGTTCCCGTTATCGCCGTCGGCTTGGGCGAACCGTATTCGCTCATCGTTTCTTCCACGTGGCTCGAGCACTTTCGCGACGACGAAATGACGTTCATGATCGGCCGTGAACTCGGCCACATCGCTTCGGGACACACGCGCTACACCTCGCTCCTCTCAGCCAACGGCAACGAGAATCCATTGGTGTCGCTCATTTTTGGGCCGTTTCTGCGGCGCGCCGAATTAACGTGCGATCGCGTCGGGCTGCTCTGCTGCGGCTCGCTCGAAGTGGCAATGCGCGCGATTGCCATCGCATCGTTCAGCAAGTTCGGGCGCAAGATCGATTACGCGCGGTTTGCCGAGCAGCATCGCGACGTCATGGCGGATCAAGTTTTGCGCTGGGGCGAGTGGCTTGGAGCCATGCCGTACGCCACGCACCGCATCGATGCGATGCGCTGGTTCATCGACTCGCATATCTATCGTCTGCACGAAGAATGGTTCTTGCGCGAAACCGGCTCGATGGATGCACCTGCGTTAATTCAAGCCGGGCAGGCACACGTTGCCAAAAAGGATTGCGTCGGCTGGTGGCGCCGCCTGGGTGCATATGCGGTCGATCTAATCGTCGTGTTCGCCCTCGTGCAAACGATCAGTTCGGGCGTCATCAACGAAACCGTCAACGAAAAAACGCCGCCGGTTCAAACGCCCACGCACAGTGCCGGCAAAAAAACGACCGGAGCGCATTCGGCGAGCGAGACCGTTCGCGTCGGGGGTGTCACAATTGGCGACAGCGGTGTGAGCGTTGACCAGCCCGCGCAGGCATCGGGTTTTCACTACTCGTGGACAAAGCTTCCCGAAGGGGTGCGAGCCCTGGCATTGCCGCTACTAATGCCGCTGTACTTCATCGTGCTCGTGATCGTCGTGGGGCAGACGCCGGGAATGCTGATTACGGGAC
>JALYTZ010000243.1 GCA_030854025.1 Vulcanimicrobiota bacterium | reverse complement strand
CGTCGGTTGCGCGCTGGTAGTCGTTTCGGCGACTGCGTTTTTCGGCTTGCGTCGCCTCGGGTTTCTACAGCACTTTTAGCGCGTCGCATGTAGGCAGCATGTTTCGGCAATGCGTTGCAACCATCGTTCTCCTCGCCTTGACGTTGCCCACTGCGTGTTCGCCGACAAATCACCGGTTCGTTATGCGCCTCCTGAGCGCGCAACTGACGACTGATTACTACAAATGCGTGCCGTTAGGCTGGACGCCGGTCCCGGTTGCCGGAACGTATTACCCCGGTTTTAGCGCGGAATTCCGGCCGGAAGTTACGTGGCTGCCGGCGCTGTGGGTCGGCAACGTGCATAACGCCGACCTCGCCCGGCCACAAGGGCGCGCATCTGCGGTTGTTTTGACTGCGTTGGTCCACGCCGGAATGCTTCAAAGCAGCAACACAGCCGACGGCAGGCGCTATTTTCTAACGATGCGCGCGATGCCGTACTATTTTGATCGAAACGATCTCGGACACAACCCCGAGCGGGCTCCGTATCTCTGCTACTCGACCGTCGTGCCCCAGCGCGTAACGTGGACGCAGCCGGTTCACGTCGAACGTGATGGAAGCGCCCCCGGGAACCGTCAGGTCTTTCGCGCGGCCTTCGAATAGCACCCCAGCCCGCCGGCTGCTTGGGCCTTTGACCCGGTCCTACAAGCGCATAGCGTTGTTCTCAATCCTTCCGGCACGCCGATGCTCGTAACATTCGGTAATTTTGGCGGCTCGTGGCAAATTGAAAACATTCGCCCGATCCACCCGGCCGAACCGCAGCTTGTCGACCAAGCCGCGTGGCCTCGAATGCACCATTAGCGCATCTCCGCTTTCCGCCAACGCGTTATGGAATATGATGAAACACGATATCGTTCCGGAAGTGGTCAAGAGCGAAGAGCAGTGGCGCAAAGAGCTTTCGCCCGAACAGTACCGGATACTGCGTCAGGCCGGCACGGAGCGCCCCGGATCCGGCGAATTGCTGGTAAATTCTCAAACGGGACTGTATCGCTGCGGCGCCTGCGGGAATTCGCTCTTTACGTCGAATTCCAAGTTCGATTCGCATTGCGGTTGGCCGAGCTTCACGAAGCCTGAGCAGCAGCAAAACGTGCGCTTGATCGAAGACAATACGCTTGGCATGCGGCGCACTGAAGTGCGCTGCAAACGCTGCGACTCGCATCTCGGCCACGTGTTCGACGACGGTCCGGGCCCAGAGGGTACGCGCTACTGCATCAACTCGCTGTCGCTTTCGTTCGAGAAGAAGTAACCGCACCTCATCGCCGAACTGTGCGGCGATGGATACCGCTTCGACGCACGCCTTTCCGCGCTTGACGCTTTTTGCGGATGGTGGGTCGCGCGGTAACCCCGGACCTGCCGCCAGCGGCGCCGTGCTCTTGAGCGACGACGGCGCCGTAGTGCGCGAAGTCGGCAAATTCTTGGGTATTGCGACCAACAACGTCGCCGAGTGGAGTGCCGTCCTTTTCGGCCTGCAGGCCGCCCTGGAACTGGGTGCGACGTCGATCGTAATTCGACTCGACAGCGAATTGGTCGTCAAACAGCTGACCGGTGAATACCGCGTCAAACATCCGGCACTTCAGCCGCTGCATCGATCGGTGAGCGCTTTACTGCGACGCTTCACGCACGTCGATCTCAAGCACGTCCCGCGCAATCAGAATAAGCTTGCCGACGCGCTTGTAAACCGCGTCCTCGACCAGGAGGCCGCCGCGGCAGCCAAGTAAGGTGTCGGCTGACCTATGAAACGTTCCAGTCTAATCCCGCTGCTGATTGCCGCCTTTTCGATCGTCATGATCGTGGTAGGGTTCTTCGTCTACCGTGGGTCCGACTTGAGCCACACGCAGGACTTGAGTCGAATCACCGGCGCGAAGAGCGTCATCGAACTAAGCATGACGCTGCATTACGATAAACCGCCGATTTACGAAGAGCAGTACTTGCTGCGGGACATCAGCGGCGTTTCGTCCGCGACCTATACGATTCACGCCTACAACGGAAAGCTCGTCACGATCGAGGCGCCGCCCGACCGTAACTACAACGTATCGTTTTTTTTCGACCGAGTGGTTCAGGACGGCATCTGGGACGTCGTCAACGCGCCGCCGCGCGGCAACACCTCGATTCATTACACGCTTTACGTTCATCAGCAGATCGAGGGCAAGCAAGGCTCTCGGACCGTGCTCTTTACGGACCCGCACTATTTAGCGATCCAGGCGGGCCATCAGTATGCCATTCGGCTGGATCCGAAAAAACCGGTGCCGGATCTGCTGCACTTGCACGGCACGTCAGTGGCCGACCCGCGCTACCAGCGGCTCGTCAATGACTTCCGCAATTTCGGACCGCCGTCGTTCCGCCGCAAAGTCGCGCAAGCGCAGGCTTTGGTTCGCGCCGGGACGTGATCGCCTCGAATCCGGCGCGGCTCGCATGGCGTCTCGTGCTCGCCTTCATACTGCTCGCGGGCGCTGCCTTTGCTGGTTACGAGCTGTTCGAGCAGCCGACGAATCAGCTGTTTGGCCGCACGGTCACGAGCGGTCCGGGAAACGAACGCGTCGTCGCGCTGACATACGACGATGGGCCGAACCCGCCGTACACCGGTCGCATTTTATCGGTCCTTGAACGCGAACACGTTCACGCGACATTTTTCGTGGTTGGGCGCGCCGTGGCCGCCGCCCCGAAGACCGTGCGCCGCGAAGTGCGCGACGGCGACGCGATCGGCAATCATACGTGGGCTCA
>JALYTZ010000220.1 GCA_030854025.1 Vulcanimicrobiota bacterium | reverse complement strand
GCGTTCCGCTGACCCTCATCTGGTACGTCGGGATGATGAACGCGATCAATTTCATCGACGGCCTCGACGGGCTGCTCTCGGGTGTAACGGCGATTTCGGGCGTGTTCCTATTTGCGATTGCGATCTCGCATGCGAATCCGGTCGTCGCGCTAGTCGTGATTGCGCTGGCCGGCGCGGCGTTCGGGTTTCTACCGTATAATTTCAATCCCGCGCGAATCTTTCTAGGCGACGCAGGTTCCTTGTTCATCGGGTACGTTTTTGCGACGGTTTCGATCATCGGTGCGAGCAAAACCGCGATCGCCGTCGGGCTGATTGCACCGCTCATCATTCTGGCGCTGCCGATTCTGGACACGGCGGCGGCCATTTACCGGCGCGCGCGCTCGGGCAAGCGGATCACCGAAGCGGATCGCGGTCATTTCCACCACCAGCTCATCTTCCGCTACGGGCTAAACGTCCGCCAAGCGGTGCTGCTCATTTACGCGGTGTGTTTCGTGCTCGGCGCGACCGCGCTGCTCTTCTCCGGCGGGTTCCACCCGTTTTTTAAAGTTGCCGGTTTGTGAAGAAGTCGCTCAAAGTCATGACCGTGTTCGGCACGCGCCCGGACACGATCAAAATGGCGCCCGTCGTTCATGCGCTCGACCTGCACCCCGAAATCGAATCGCTCGTTTGCGTGACGGCGCAGCACCGCGAGATGCTCGACGATCTGCTCGAACTCTTCGAGATCGCGCCGCAATACGATCTCGACATCATGACCGCTGATCAAACGCTTACGCAGATCACGACGCGCGTGCTCGAAGGCATGGAACGCGTGCTCGAGGCGGCACGTCCGGACGTCGTGCTGGTGCATGGCGACACGGCGACGAGCACGGCCGCCGCACTGGCTGCGTTCTATGCGAAAATCCCGTCCGGACACGTTGAGGCCGGGTTGCGCACGAGCGACCCGTGGCTGCCGTTCCCCGAAGAAATGAACCGGCGTCTCACGGGAACGATCGCCGCTTTTCACTTCGCGCCGACGCCGCTGGCCAAGGAGCATCTGCTGCTCGAAAATGTTGCGGCCGACAACGTCATCGTTACGGGCAACACCGTGCTGGATGCATTTTTGGCGACCGCCCGGCGAACCGATCTGCCGTTTCCGGCGGGCTGGGAGCGTTTCGACTCGAGCCGGCCGCTCATCATCGTGACGGCGCACCGGCGCGAAAACCATCCCTACATGCGCGAGATGGCGCTGGCGATGCGCGACATCGTCGAACTGCCGATGCGCCCCCAAATTCTTTGGCCGGTACATCCCTCGCCTCACGTGCGTCCCGTCGCGTACGAGGTGCTGGGATCGGTGCCGGGCGTGCTGCTGACCGAGCCGTTGAACTACGCGCAAATGGTGGCGGCCGTTCGGGAAAGCACCTTCGTGCTGACCGATTCGGGAGGACTCCAAGAGGAGGCGCCATGTCTGGGCAAGCCGGTTCTGGTCATGCGCGAGGAAACGGAACGGCCCGAGGGCTTGCAGGCGGGTACGCTGGAGCTGGTCGGTCACGACCGCGCGAAAATTGTGCGAGCTGCCACCCGCCTGCTCACCGATCGATCCGAGTACGACCGTATGGCCAAGGCCTCAAACCCCTATGGCGACGGGCGCGCCTCGGGCCGAATCGTCCAGTGGCTGCTCGCGCGTCTGCGCGGCGGCCCCTTCCCTGAGCCGTTCAAAGCGGGAGTGGGATGAAGACGGCAGCCCCGCTGATCGGAGCGGGTGCGTCGTTTGCATCGGCCGTGATCGTCGGTCTGATCGCCGGCATTGTTCTCAGCCGCATCCACGGTAACCAAATGTGGGTCCTCACCGGCTTGTTCGCCGGCTTTCTGGTGGGGGGATTTGCCGCTTACCGCCTTTTGCTCAAGAGCCTCTGACTCACGATGCTTCCGCCCGAAGCGCAGGAGGATTCGCCCCTACCCCGCCGTACCTACACCCCCGCCGAAGCCGAAGCCGACCTTGCCACATACCGCAGCTTAAAGCGATCGACAAGTGTCGGAACGCTGCTCGTCGTCGTCCTCGTTGCCCTGCCGCTCGACTTTTGGAATGCCGCATTTGCCCTGGCGCTGGTCGTCGGGGGAGTTTGCGGCCTCGCCAACGCGCTGCTGGTCATGTACGGCAACGAACGGCTGGCCCAGAGCCGGCACGTCGCAATCTTCGTCTTAAGTAGTTTGCTGCGTATCGGACTCTTCGGTATAGTGCCGGTGGTGTTAGCGCTCAAGGTCGGATCGGTGTGGACCTTGGCGGTCTACTTCGCCGGGTTTTTTATACCGCTCGCGCTCTACGCGGTGATGCTCAAGCGCCGCATACGGTAAGGAAACAGAAGGGGGCCGCCGGTGCTGCAAGCGCCGGCACGATATGCACGAAAAAATAGGCGAACATTTTACCTGGCAATGGCCGGTACTCGGATCGGTGCACGCCGATACGATCATGACGACGTGGCTCGTCATGCTGATTTCGCTTGCTTTTTTTGCCTGGATCGGCGCAAGTTATCGTTCCGCCCGCATCAACCGCCGCCAAGCCGTGTTCGAGGGCGTGATTAACTACATCGCGGATCTCGCGACCGGCGTGCTCGGCGAGCGCGGTGAGCCGTTCATTCCGTTCTTCATCGCGCTGTTTATTTTCATTTTTCTGCTCAACCAGTTCGGCATCGTTCCGTTCAAGGCGTTCGGGCTGCCCTTCGGCGGCTCTCCGACCGCCGACCTCAACACGGTCGTGCCGTATGCGTTGGTCGTCTTCTTCATGATTCAAGCCGTCGCGTTCCGGAAGAAGGGCGTCGGATATCTCAAGCATCTGCTGCAGCCGTTTCCGGTGCTGCTGCCGCTGAATATCATCGACGAAATCTTGCGGCCCATTACACTGGCCGCTCGTCTGTTTTTCAACATTTTCGTCGGCGAACTGCTGTTTATCATCGTGGCGTCAATCATCGAAGCGCGAATTCGCATCGGCTTCTTCGATCTTTCAGTAGCGGTTTCGATCGTGCCCTTCTTCATCCAATTCTTTAACTTTTTCGTCGGTACGATTCAAGCGTTTGTCTTCACCCTCTTAGCCATCGTCTATCTATCGTTAGCGATTGCTGAAGAACACTAGCTCGTTTTAGAAAGGTACGTCCTTGAATCCTGAAGCTTTAATCGCAGCGGCGGCGCTCCTCGCGTTCGGCATTATTATCTCCGGAGTCGCGTTCGGCTCGGCGGTCGGCGACGGCAACGTGGCCTCCAAAGCCGTTGAAGCGATTGCTCGTCAGCCGGAGGCGCGCTCGAATATTTTTACCTTCATGTTTCTGGGCGTGGGCGTGCTGGAAGCCGTACCGTTCATCGCGATCGCACTGGCGTTCTACGTGCTGCTGGTCGTGGCAAAAGTCCCGCAAATCATCACCGCGCTGGTCAAGTAAGAAGCCGACCGCAAACGCATGTTTCTCTCCGTTGACGGGACGCTCGTAGTTCAGCTGATCAATTTCGCGATATTTTTCGGGATTTTGAATCTGATCTTTTTGCGTCCGGTCGGTAGAGCGATTCGCGAGCGGCGCGAGTACATCAACAGCCTGACGAACGATTACGATCGCTATCAGGCGGAGGCGGCTTCGTTGCGGGCGCAAGCCGAAAGCGTTCGCGGCGCGGCGCGGCGCGAGGCCGAGGCGCTGCTCAGCAAACGGCGTGCTGAAACCTCGAATGAGACGGCGGAAATCTCGGGCACGTACGCGCAGCAGGCGACGCAGACGGTTGAGGCCGCGCACGAAACGGTTACCGGCGAACTGCAGGCGGCACGCGCCAACGAGGCGGCGACCGTGCGCGATCTCGCGCATCTGATGGTCGAACGCACCATGACCGGGGCGGCGCAATGAGCTACGAAAGAATCGCGCTTTTCAGTCAGGTCGTTTCCGCAATTCTCTTCATTGCGGCCATGGTGTTCATCTGGGTGAAATACCTTCAGCCCGCGGTGCTTGCAGCGCAGGAGAGTCACAATCGGCAGATCGCCGAGGCCGAGCGGCACCGTAATGACGCGAAGGCGGCGCTGGATGCGCTGCAGGGTGAAATCGGCAGCGCACAGGCCGATGCCGAAGCGATCAAGCAGCGTGCGCTCGCGCAGGCCGAACGCGAACACGATGCGGCCGTGGCCGAAGCCAAAACCGCCGGCGAGCGGGCCGTACGAAATGCAGGCGGCGAACTCGACCGCCGGCGCGCCGCCGCGCGAATGCAGTTACGCACCGAGCTGCTGGACAAAGCACTCGACGTCGCGCGCGAGCAGGCTGCGCAGCGAGTCGACGGGCCGATCAACGCACGGCTCGTGCACGCGTTCGCCGATCAATTGACGGCGCGTCAAGCCGCAGAGGTGCCGCATGGCTAACGAGACGCTCGCGCGCCGGTACGCGCTCGCGATCTTCGAACTCGCGCAGGAGCGGGCCGCAATCGATGCCGTCGCCAATGACTTGCGCATGCTCGCGGACGGCATTTACGACGACGCCGCAACCAAAGAATTCTTTCTCTCGCCGGTTGTCGGGCGCGCCGAAAAAGAAGCCGTGATTACGGCGGCTTTCGGCGGCAAGATGAACGAAATCACGCTTCACTCCGTGCTGCTACTGGTACGTAAACGCCGCGAGGCGCTGCTGCAAGAAATTGCCCGTCAGTACGCGTCGCTCGAAGTACGCGCGCGGGGCGCCGAGCCGCTGACGATCACGTCGGCCAAACCGCTCGGCGAAGACGAGTTGAACGCATTAGTGGCGCGACTCGAGGCGCTGTACGCAAAGAAATTCGACGTTACCCAGCGGGTCGACTCGAATTTGATCGGCGGCGTACGCGTCACCATGGGCGATCGCCGCATCGACGGCTCGATCAGCGGCCGCCTCGAAGAACTCACCCGCTCGCTTTTCGCGGGAGCGGGGAATTGAAATCAAACCATCATGTGGGCGCCCCCGGGGAACGCTCAAGTAACCACATACATTTATGCGCCCTGAAGCAATGGGGGGCCCCGCTTGCGGGGGGCGCGGAGCTTAGAGCGGAGTGCCTTTAAAATGATTAATGCGGACGAAATTGCCGGAATTCTTAAGGCGCAGATTTCCAATTTTAATTCCGGGATTCAGGAAGACCAAGTTGGAACCGTCATCGAGGTCGGCGCGAACCTGGCTCGCATCTACGGCATGCAGGGCGTACGCGCGTCGGAACTTGTCGAGTTCGCCAACGGTCTGCAGGGCGTCGCGCTAAACCTCGAGGAGGACAATGTCGGCGTCGTCATCATGGGTCCCGACGACCAAATCAAAGAAGGCGACAAAGTTCGACGCACCGGACGCATCGCGTCGGTCCCGGTGGGCGAGGCGCTGCTCGGGCGCGTGGTCGATCCGCTCGGAGCGCCGATCGACGGGAAGGGTCCGATCGAAACGAACAAATATCGCACGATCGAAAACGTGGCGCCGTCCGTCGTCGAGCGTCAACCCGTCAAGCAATCGCTCCCGACCGGTATTCGCGCGATCGACGCGCTCATTCCAATCGGCAAAGGGCAGCGCGAACTGATCATCGGCGACCGCAGCACCGGCAAGACGGCCATCGCGATCGACACGATCATCAATCAAAAAGGCCGCAACGTTTTCTGCATTTATGTTGCGATCGGCCAGAAAAATTCGACCGTCGCAGCGCTCGCGCAGCGTTTGGAACAAAAGGGCGCGATGGAGTACACGACCATCGTTTCCGTCGGACCGTCGGATGCGGCCGCGCTGCGCTGGATCGCGCCGTTCGCCGGAGCCGCGATGGGCGAAGAGCTGATGTACGCCGGCAAAGACGTGCTGATCATATTCGACGATCTCACCAAACACGCGCACTCGTATCGCGAAATGTCACTGCTGCTGCGCCGCCCGCCGGGCCGCGAAGCCTACCCGGGCGACGTGTTCTTTTTGCACTCGCGTCTGCTCGAACGCGCGGCCAAACTTTCGGACGAACTTGGCGGCGGCTCGATGACCGCGCTGCCGATCGTCGAAACGCAGGCCGGCGACTTCGCGGCGTACATTCCGACGAACGTGATCTCGATTACGGACGGCCAGATCTATCTCACGCCGAGCTTGTTTTTCCAAGGCATCCGCCCCGCCGTCGACGTCGGTCTTTCGGTCTCGCGCGTCGGCGGTTCGGCCCAAACCAAGGCGATGAAGGCGGTAGCCGGCCAGCTCAAACTCGAGCTCGCGCAGTACCGCGACCTTGCGGCTTTCGCTAAACTTTCGAGCGATCTGGACAAGTCGACGCAAATGCAATTGATGCGCGGCGAGAAACTGACCGAGCTGCTCAAACAGCCGCAGTATCAGCCGATGCCGGTTGAAGACCAGGTCGCGATTCTCTACGGCGCGACCAAGGGGTTCGTCAACGACGTTCCGACCGTGCGCCTCCACGCGTGGGCCGAGGCGTTCGTATCGTTCCTGCACGCCAAGCACCCCGA
>JALYTZ010000190.1 GCA_030854025.1 Vulcanimicrobiota bacterium | reverse complement strand
GGGTTCCACGAGCGTGCGCTTGGCCGCCACCGTGATGCTTGTGCGGCCGGCCGCGACTGGACCGCTAGAGGTTTTGATGCTGCGGCGCAGCGCCGCGAGCCCCTTCGCACCGGGAGCGTACGTCTTCCCGGGCGGCACGCTCGATGAGAACGATTCGAGCGAAAAAACGCTCGCGCACTGTGTCGGTTTAGACGGCGAACGGATTTCACGGGAACTGCGCGCACGCGCAATCACTACGGTGCCGGCGGACATCGTTCTCCCCACGCCGGCGCAGGCGGCGGGACTTTACGTTGCAGCGCTGCGCGAACTCTACGAGGAAGCCGGTATCCTGCTGGCTTGCGATCGCGACGGCAACGTGGTCCCGTCCCCGAACGATCCCGTCGCGCGCAACCGGTCGTTCATGGAATTGCTGCACGAGCGTTCGCTGTTCGCCGACGCGCGTACGCTCGCGTTTTTTTCGCACTGGATTACGCCGCCGGCGGAATCGCGTCGCTTCAGCGCGCATTTTTTCGTCGCCAAAGCCTGGCCCGAAGCGATCGGGGCGGCCGATGCATTCGAAACGCACGACGAAATCTGGATCGCTCCGCAAGATGCGCTCGATCGATTTGCGGCAGGATCGTTTAAGCTCATGTATCCGACCGTAAAGCACCTCGAGCGGCTGACCATTTTCAGCGACGCCGACGCGCTGCTGCGGTTCGCGCGCGAGAAGCGCGTCTCGAGCATCATGCCCGATACGCCGGTCGCCGGCGGCTACGCGATTGCTCCGCAACTCGAACGGAAGTGGTGACATTCGCTTTAGGAAACCTTAGGGGATCTCCAAAACGATCTTGCCGAATTGGTCCGCATTTTCCATGCGAGTTGCAGCAGTGGCCGCATCGCGCATAGGGAGAACGGCGTCAACGGTCGGACGCAATAACGCATCGGCAAACAGGTCGATCATTCCGCGGAAGTCTTGCGGACTGCCCATCGACGTGCCGTAGATCGTCACGTGGTTCCAAAAGATCGGAAAAAGCTTAATCGTCGCATCGCCGCTGGTGCCGCCGTAGGTTACGACGCGCCCGCCCGGCCGTACGATCGAGGTCGCTTTCGCGAATGCATCGCCGCCCGCCGAATCGATTGCAGCGTCGATCGTTCCGGCAGCTTTGCGCGCCGCTTTATGCCAATCCGGGGTCGTTTTGTAATTGATCGCGATGTCCGCGCCCATTGCCTTCGCGCGTTCCAGTTTTTCGTCGCTGCTCGACGTGACGACCGTTCGCGCACCGATGTGTTTTGCAAAAAGCAGCACGAAACTCTGTACGCCGCCGCCGATGCCGGTGATGAGCACGGTCTCTCCGCGCTCGAGTTTCGCGCGCGTGAACGTCGCGCGATAGGCGGTCAGACCCGCCAACGGCAGTGCTGCGGCTTCCGCGTCGCTTAAGTGCGCGGGCGCGGGATGGACGTTCTCCTTCGGCACCGCGATGAATTGCGCGAACGTTCCGTCGCGCGGCATGCCGAGTATCGTCGCGTTCGGATCCCATACCGCCGGATCGTCGCCCCAGCCAAGCATCGGATCGATAACCACGCGCGACCCGTCCAGCACGCCCATACCGTCCGCGCCCAAAATACGCGGCAGTTCGATGTTCGGATAGAGCCCACGCGTTATGAAAACATCGCGGTGATTTAGCGCGGCCGCGCGCAGCCGGACGAGCACGTCGCCCGCGCCGGGGACGGGGACGGGCACCTCATCGACGACCAGGCTCTGAGGACCGCCGGTGGCATGGAGTCGAATCGCTTGCATTGCGTTCGTCTCTTCGTGTCTGCCCGACGCCGACCCTTAACCGTCCAGGCAATCGCGGCGCGCACAGCGTAGTACGAAGGGTGGATTTCAAAGGGTATTTCAAAGGCCTCTCACGGCTTACGCGAACGTTCCGTCTCGAAGTCGGACCGCTCAAAGCGCAAGGCGTTCCAGCGATCTTAACGGCCGTAACCGGGGTGGTGCTGGCGGCGGGCGTCGCCAAAGCGCTGGCTCAAAGCTCCGACCGCCTGCCTGAAACTCTGCGGGAAGCGCGCGGGTTGGCACAGTCGCTGCGGCGTGATGACGCGCCGCGCCTACACGCTTGATATAGAATACAATGATCGATAACGCTTCACTGAGCGCGCTCATTCGCGCCGACATGCCGGACGCCGCCGTCGAAATCGTCGACCGCACGGGAACCATGGATCATTTCAACGTGACCGTGCGTTCGAAAGCGTTCGCCGACCGTACGCTGATCGAACAGCACCAGCTCGTGTACGGCGCGCTGAAAGACGCCCTCAAAGACGGCCGCGTGCATGCCGTCGAACTCAAAACGCTCTTGCCGGAGAACTAACATGTCCGATGCCATTCGCGAACAAGTCACCAAAGAGATCGCCGACAACAAAATTCTCGTTTACGGCAAGGGCACCAAAACGATGCCGCGCTGCGGATTCACGCTTGAAACCATCGAATTTTTCAACCGTTTCGGATACCCGTTCGAAGTGGTGGACGTTCTCGAAAACATGCCCAAGCGCGAAGTGCTCGCCGACATGACCAATTGGCCGACGTTACCCAAGGTGTTCATCGGCGGCAAATTTTACGGCGACACCGACATCCTCGGGCCGATGGCGGAAAAGGGCGAACTGCAGGGCGTTCTCAAGGAAGCCTTCGGTTACGACCAGGAAGCCAAGCAGACGATCAACCTGCATTAGCAGTGCTTCGGACAATCGTATCGCCCCAAGAGCTGGCCCGTCATCTCGACGATCGCGCGTGGCTCGTGCTCGACTGCCGGCATTCGCTGCAAAACGCTGCCGCCGGACGCGCTGCCTATGCGAGCGCACATATTCCGGGAGCGTTTTTTGCCGGTTTGGAAGAGGACCTCGCCGGCGCGAAAACCGGGAAAAACGGGCGCCATCCGTTACCGGACGCGCATGAATTCGCGGCTTTTTTAGCGGCCTACGGTGCCAACGACGACACGCAGATCGTCGCGTACGATGCGGGCGGCGACATGTTCGCTTCGCGCCTATGGTTTCTGCTCAAGTGGATCGGACACGACGCAGTGGCGGTGCTCGACGGCGGATTCGCAGCATGGCAGGCCGGGGGCTATCCGACGACCGATCGACCGTCGCTACCGCCTTCGCGGGGTACGCTCGTGCCGCGCGTGCGCGACGAACTCACCGTCGATGCGCGTGAGGTGATCGCCAATCTGCCTTCGCAGCAGTTCATGGTGCTGGATGCGCGCTCGGCTGATCGCTTCGAAGGCCGCAACGAAACGATCGATCCGATCGGCGGCCACATCCCCAACGCGAGCAATCGCTGGTTCAAAGAAAACTACGATGCGTCCGGACGTTTCAAGACCCCTGACGCACTGCGCGCCGAATTCGACGCACTCGGCGTCGCATCTCAACGCATCGTCCATCAGTGCGGCTCGGGAATCTCCGCAACGGTTAACGCACTCGCAATGGAACACGCCGAACTACACGGCTCGCGCCTCTACCCAGGCTCCTGGAGCGAATGGTGCGCCGACCCAAACAATCCAACAGCTTAATCCTTCGACAAGCTCGTCCCTCGACAGGCTCAGGATGACAATGTATTCGAAAGGCTCAGGATGACAATGTATTCGAGAGGCTCAGGATGACAAGGGTGACGCTTTAATACTTTGTCATTCTGAGCTCGTCGAAGAACGCGATCGACGCACGCGGGTGGCGATGATGAATAGTAGGAGTGTAGCGGCGACTATCGCTACGAGTACTGCGGTGCGGCGGATTGTTTGGCCGCCGGTTGCGGCTCCGGCGCAGGCGCGGTACGGCGTTTTTTCCAGCACGGTTGCCGAACACCAGTATGCGCGAAAGTTTGTCGCGGTGATGGTCGGCGGATTTGCGTCGCCGTCGTAGGCACGGGCGAAGCGCGCTTGCAGGAGCGGATCGTTCTCGAGGCGCCGCTGCACGCGCTCCAGGTTGTGCGAGGTAAAACCATCCACGCCGAAATCATCATGCAAATCGAACGTCGTGCGCGCGGTTCCGTCGACGAGCGAGGTCTCCGCAACGTCGCCCACATTGCCCGAAGCATCTGCCTGCAGCGTTAGGAACGACGGATTGTTCGCGTATACCGGCGAGATCGACGGTGCCAGGAGCATCGGGACGTCCCGGTCCGGCCCCGACGCATCGCTTAAGCGAAACGAGAACTTGTGCGAATGCCCCGTAACGAGCAGGCGAACGCGGTTCGACGGATCGTCGAGCAGGCGCAGAAAACGCTGAGTGCTCTCGCGCGAGAGAAACGGAATGACTGCAAGGCCGTGCACGTAGCGGGTCGAGTACGGATCGATGCCGGGCGGGATGTGCGCGATCAGCCAATTATTCGTGTTCGCAGGCGTTGCGCGCAGCGTTCGGGTGAGCCAGCGCAATTGGTCCGTGCCCGGGTTGACGCGCGGCCTGCCGCACGCGCGGTAGCGCCACGACCACACGACGTCATCGATGACGATGGCACGCAGGCGTGGGCCCGGAAGGCGCGCGACGTACGCGCCGCGCTGGGCAAAGCCGTTGCGGAACGTGGGCGCGGCGCCGCGCCGGTTCACGAGCGGTTCCCACGCCGCGGCGGTCTCGCGCCGAAAGGGCGCATTGGCCTCCGAGCGATAGTCGCCGCACTGCGAATCGTTGTTTCCGAGTGCGAGAATAAACTGCGCCTTTGGATAGGTCTGTTCGAAGCGTCGCGCGAGGTAACGCATCGCCGGAACCGCCGCTTTCGGGTCGAGGTGATGCGCCAGCATATCGCCGGCAACGATGACGACGGGCGGATCCGGATCGACGTTGCGCATTGCGTTCAACGCCGCATCAAGCAGCGCGGGGTTGGTGTCCTCACCAAATGTAGATGGAACCGAGGCACTGCCGAACGGATCGTAGTGCACGTCACTCACGACCAGCCACGCGGCGGCGCGCGCGCTGCCCGAGGCGCCGATCGCGAACAGCAGGGCGAGCAGCGCTCGCGATGCAACGATGATAGCGAAACGATGCATTCTTCCGGTTTTCT
>JALYTZ010000164.1 GCA_030854025.1 Vulcanimicrobiota bacterium | reverse complement strand
CGTAAAACGCGTGCCCGTGCGCCTCTTTGGTGGCTTGTCCGCCTTTACGCCCGATCATCTCGTAGAACTCGGGTCCGTATTTTTTCTTGACGGTTTCGCCGCCTTTTTGACCGGCCTCGCGGACGGTCATTCCGCCGCCGGCTTTCTTCGGCTGCGGTGCGTTAGGGTTATCCATGGTGCTAATTAACCTCGGTCCTTTGCGCCGTCCGAGAAGGACGGCAATCTCATGCTCCATATACTAGAACGCAACGGCGGCCCAGAAAGTTGGTATCGTTTTGGTCAAGCGCGCGCTTTTCTCGCTTTTACAAGCAACCGCTGTGCTGCTTTGTTTGAGCGCAGTTTCCCCGAACCCGTACGTCGAGGTCGAGCGACTCGAGCAGGCTCGCTCGCTGGGATCCGGTCAGCTCGCCGCTGACTTGCGCAGCGCCCATCGAGCCTTGGCGCTGCGAGCGGCCCTGGCGATCGGCCGAACCAAGCTGGCCGCCGGCATTCCACTGCTCAGAACGCGGCTCCACGATCCCGATCCCGCGCTTCGGGCGATGAGCGTGTATGGGCTAGGGCTTATCGGCACGTCCTACGTCCAAGGCGACGTGCTTACGGCCTTGGTGGACCGCTCGCAGGCAGTGCGCCTGGCAGCATTCGACGCGGCGAACCGACTTGAAACGGCAAAGCAGTTCTCCAAGGTCAACGAAGCCTCGGCCTTGCGCGTTCTCTCGTACAATCTGTTGAGAGATCGCCAAGCGCTCATTCGTGCACGCGCGGCGACCGCAATCGAAGCGTTCAAGGATACCGCCGTCGCGCCGGAAGCCGCGCGCGACCTGAGCCAGGCTTTCAAAACCGAGCGCGACCCCAACGTCCGGTGGCACATCATGTGGACGATGTTCCGCTCGTACGCGTCGCGCGAGCCGCGCTCCCAGCTTCTTGGGGCGCTGCGAGATTCGAGCGAATTAGTTCGCATCGAAGCAGTGCGCGCACTTGGTCGGCTGAAGGATCCGGCGCTCGTCGCGCATCTGGAGCCGCTGACCCGCGATCCGTCCTGGCGCGCGCAAGAGCAGGCGCTCGAATCGATTCGAGCGCTGCGCAAAGAGCCGGCCACCGAACACCTCAAGGCGCTTCCGCCGGGCCTTCATCTCCCGCCGATGCAGACGGATCGTTTTGCGCATCTTCCGGCGATCGCGTTCCCCGCTCCGGCCGGAACCCCGGGGCCGCCTTCTGCGTCGAACGTTATCGTTGCCGCAACGCAGGGTCCGCATCCGCGGCTGCGCATCGTGACCACCAAAGGAAATTTGTACGTCGAACTCTATCCGGAGTGGGCTCCGCTTACCGTCGAGAATTTCATGAACCTCGCGAGCCGCGGATACTACGATAACAATCCGTGGTTCCGCATCGTTCCGGACTTCGTCGTGCAGACCGGCGGCGGCGTCGACGGCAACAGCGACGTGAAATACACGATCGGCGCCGAAGAAAACCCGCTCGAGCAGAGCAGCTACGTGCTCTCCATGGGACTGAACTATACGAATCCGCCCGACGCGCACGCGATACGCGATTCGGCGGGCTCGGAATGGTACATCACACTCTCTCCCCAGCTGCATCTGAATCGTGATTTCACCGTCTTCGGGAGAATGATCGGCGGGACGGACGTGCTTGCGCGACTGATCGAATCGGATAAGATCGTGCGCATCGAGCGCCTCTCGGACGCGCCGACCCATTGATCGCGCGCATCGTATCGACGGCCCTTTTAGTGCTGCTCGCGGGCGGATGTGCCGGCAACGGACTGCCGCTGCACGTGAGCGGCTGCACGGCAGTGCCGTCGACCGGCGGCGTTATGCTTTTGGCGCGCGTGCGCAGCGAGGCATCCAAACCAATCGCGCGGGCGCGCGTGCTGGCCGAGTTTTATAGCGATTTTCGGTCGAGCCATCTGATCGCGCAAGCGACGTTCGCGCCCGAACTCGATCCGAAGCAGTCGCGTGAGGTTCGTTTTTCGGCGCTCGATGCGGGCCGCGAAAGCATCACCGGCGACGCGATGCGCTGCACGGTAACGCACCTTGACTACCTCGACGGGACAAACGCGGACCTGCCGGGTTCGCTATCGGGAAAACAGTGAGGTAAGAACGAAAAACGCGTTCTCTTTGCGCTCGGCAATGCGACGGTAGAAATAGCCGGCCCAGTGCGTCCCGAACGGCACGTAAATGCGCAGACGAAACCCTTCGCGCACGAGCTGTCGTTGAATTTCGGGACGGATGCCGTAGAGCATTTGGAATTCGAAGCGGTCGGGCGCGATTCCGCGACTCTTCGTGAACGCCTTGATCGCGTCGATAAGGCGCGGGTCGTGCGTCGCAATGCCCGGATAGTTGCCGCGCTCGAGCAGCGCTCGGGCTTCGTCCATATAGGCTTCGCGAATCTCCGGCATGTCTTTGATCGCGATATCGGGCGGTTCGCTGTACGCACCTTTGCAGAGCCGAACGCGCGCTTTTAGCGCGATGGCGTCTTCCACGTCGCGCGCGGTCCGTTTGAGGTACGCCTGCAGAACCGGCCCGACGTTCGTGTGCCGTTGGAACGCGCGCTCGAATACCCGCAGCGTTTGGGTGGTTACGGCCGAGCCTTCCATATCGATGCGCACGAACGGATCGTCGTTCGTCGACGCGCGTTCCAGAAGAACGGTCAGATTCGCGAGCGCGAAATCTTCGTCCACGAGCAGGCCCATTGCCGTAAGCTTTACCGAAACGTTCGCGCGAACGCCGGAAGCCGCAATCGCGTCGAGCATGTGCACGTACGTATCGCGCGTTTTCAGCGCGGCAGCTCTCTCGTACACGTCTTCGCCCAGAAAATCCAACGTCGCGGACATTCCCTGCGTGTTGAGCTGTCGAACCGCCGCGATTGCCGACTCCGTCGTTTCACCGGCGACGAAGCGCTTCGCCAGGAAAAAGAATCGCTTTTGGAACGATGAGTCGGGCGAGAGCAAACGGTCGATCACTGCCATAACGGATACAAGCTATACGACGCGACGCCGCACTGCCCATTGTACGCCGACGACGACGATTGCGAGCACGACGAAGCCGTAAGTAAGCGCCAGCGCGGGCCCGACGCCCTGCGCCGACAACGTTACGTACAGTGCAACCGGAAGTGAGGTCGGGTGGTAAGCTACGATAGAAGTAGCACCGTATTCGCCGATTGCGCGCAGCCACGCCAGCAAGACGCCGGCCAGTACGTTCGGCACCGCCAGCGGAAGTGCGATGCGGAAGAACACCGTTGCGGGTTTGGCGCCGAGCGTTCGAGCCGACGCTTCGTAGATGGGGTCCAGCGCGCCGAACGCCGCGCATGCCGTAATGGCAACGAACGATCCGGCAACGAAAAATTCCGAAATCGCAACGCCGAGCAGCGAATCGACGAGTACGATTCCGCGATCGGCAAGCCATGCGCCCGCGAACGAACGCGTCCCGATCGACTGCAGCAATATGATTCCCGACGCAACCGGCGGAAATGCGAGCGGCAGCGCGAGCGCAAAGAGCGACGCGGCGCGGGTTCGCGCTCCGGCGTGCGCGAGCGCGTATCCGCCTGGAATACCGAGCACCGATGCGATGACGATCGCGATGAACGAAGCGCTCAGTGAAACGCGAAGCGCATCCTGGGCAGCGGGAAGTGCGAACGCGCGTGCGACGTCCGAAGGATGCACGCTCGCGAGCATGACGACTAACGGCCCGAGCATTGCCAGCAGCAACAGCGCGAGCGGAAACGCGAAGGCCGGACCGGGCGAAAGATGTCTCATTTATGCAAACTTTACCCTAAGTAAGCGCCGCGGACGAGGCGCGTTCGCCGCTTTGGCGGAAGCGGCTCGTTATGGCTGAGCGTATTCGGCGCGTATTGATCGCAGACGACGACCCGGCGATCTGCGCGCTGATCGACACGGTGCTCAAAAAAGATCCGTATGAAATCGTCATTCGGAACGACGCGGAAAGCGCGCTCGTCGCGCTCGCGCAACACGGTCCGTTCGACGTCGTTATTTGCGATTTCATGCTTCCGGGCATTTCGGGCATCGATCTTATCGAACGGCTTCGCGCCAATGCGCCGACGCGGGCACTTCCGATCTTGATGATTAGCGGTCATACGAACTACGCGATGGACGGGCGCGCGAAAGCGGCCGGCGCGAACATGTTTCTCAATAAACCGTTTACCATTTCGCAGTTGCGCCTGGCCGTGAGCGGACTGCTCGAAAACGCAATGACACCGACGAAGGGAAGCGTTTGAGGTAGCTCGCAGTTTGCGGCAATGCCTCTTCTGAAAATCCTGATCGTCGCGCTCTCGTTGGCGCTCGACGTTTTCGCCGTCAGCGTCGGCGTGGGGATCCGCGGCGTGTCCAGCGCCGTAAAAATTCGGATCGGCATCGCCTTCGCACTGGCAGAAATCGTCATGAACGTGCTGGGCGCGGGCCTCGGCGCTCTCGTCGGCCGTCTTCTGGGCGACGTAGCCGGATACATCGGCTTCGGCGCGCTCATCGGCCTTGGCGCCTACATGATCTACGAAAGCCTTCGCGACCTGGAAGATAAAGCGCCGCTCGATATGTCCGCCGGCTGGGGACTGTTCATCGCCTCGCTTTCGATCAGCCTCGATTCGCTCGGCATCGGCTTTTCGATTCTGTACATCGGCGTTCCGGTGGTGCTGTCGCTAACAATCATCGGCGTCGTGTCGATCGCGGCGACGACGCTGGGTTTGACGCTGGGACGGCTGCTCGGGAAACGGGCCGAAGAAGGATCGGAACTGTGGGCCGGAATTGTGCTCGCCGCGACCGGCATCGCGTTCATCGCGTTCAAAGCGACCGGTCACGGGTGATCGTCGGAGCGGAGTTGCTGCGTCTCGCCAGTGCCGCCGGGCGGCGCGCGCTGTTCGTCGTCGGAACGGGCAAAAACGCCGGCAAGACCGTCGTGGTGCGAGCGATTGCGCAAAGCGCGCATGCGGCAGGCGTGCGTTTTGGAATTACTTCGATCGGGCGTGACGGCGAGCCGTTCGACATTTCCGACGCGCGATCCAAGCCGCGACTGTTTTTGCGTCCCGGCGCAATGGTCGCGACGGCGCGCGACGTTCTCGCGCGCCATCCGGCCAGCGAAATACTGGACGTTTCCGATCTTCAGACTGCAGCCGGGCCGCTGGTCTACGCGCGCGTGATTCGCGCCGGATACTTTGAGATTGCCGGTCCGCCGACCGCCGCCGGGGTTCGAACGTGTTTGTCCGACTTAGAGCGACTGGGCTGCGAGCAGACGATCGTCGACGGCGCAGTCGATCGCGTCGCCGCGCTGGCCGGCGGAAACGATGCCGTCGTCGTATCGGTCGGTGCGAGTAATGCCCCTACGGTGCGCGACGCGGTCGACGACGTTCGCGCGCTGGTCGCGCGGCTCAGCGTTCCGCAGTTCGATCCGTCGCAGCCGTTCGTGCGGCTTGACGGCGCGCTCACTGCCGGCTTGGCCGCGGCCCTCGCAGGGCAGCACGAAGGCCGCCAAGTCGTGGTGCGCGATCCCACCCAGATTGCCGTGAGCGGCAAGGCGTTTCTCGGAATCGCTCAGCGGCTGCACCTGCGATGCGAGCGTCCGTTGGACGTGATTGCGACGACCGTTGGTTCGATCGGCCTCGAACGCTATTTCGAACCGCGCGAGTTCCTCGGCGCCGTTGCCGAAGCGACCGGATTGCCGGCGTTCGACGTATTCGCAGGGCGCGCCGCATGAAATTCGATCTGCTGCTCGACGCTTCGACGCAGACCGCGGTGTTCGCCCCGTGGCTGCGCGACCAGCTCGAACCCGCGAGCGAATATGGACGCCGCGTTTTCGAACGTATCGAACCGTTTGCACCCGGCAGCGAAGCTGCCGCTCAGCAGTGCGCGCAGCGAACGATCGAGATGGCCGGAACGCTCGATCCCTCGCGTGCCGACGCGATCGCGCAAGCGCTGCGAAACGCGCCCGACGCGGTGCCGGCCATCGCGCGGGCGGCTATGGGCGAAACGCTCGACGACGCGCACTTCCTCGAACTTCTCCGAATGCTGGACGCTGCTGCGAACGTTCTTGGTACGTTGGGCGACGACGCATCGGCTGTCGCGTCGGCACTCGAACGCGGGCGCAGCGGAAAGTTCGGTTTTTATCTTTCCGACGATTACGCGGTCGATCTGCGTGAAGCGCGCGAGGGAGCGGGGGCCGCGCAGAGCCGGTACGACGCAGTTCGCGCACGTGCCGTCCGCGATGTCGCGATCGCGCTCAAACGCGACGATCTTTCCGGCGATGAGTTTATTATCATGCGCGACGAGGTACGCGGCGCGCTTCCCTCCGGAGTACGCGTGTCACGCGAAGCGCCGACGTATGTACTTTGCGAAATCGATCATGACGAAAC
>JALYTZ010000152.1 GCA_030854025.1 Vulcanimicrobiota bacterium | reverse complement strand
CGTTCGCGGCGAAATTCTGGATCTCAAAGATACGATCAACACGATGGTCGACCAGCTCAATGCGTTTGCTTCGGAAGTAACGCGCGTTGCGCGCGAAGTGGGCTCGGAAGGCAAATTGGGCGGCCAGGCGCAGGTCGCCGGCGTAAGCGGCACGTGGAAGGACCTCACCGACAACGTCAATTCGATGGCGTCGAATCTCACGAGCCAAGTCCGCGGCATCGCTCAGGTTGTAACCGGCGTCGCCAACGGCGACCTCAAACGCAAACTTACGCTCGCAGCTAAGGGCGAAATCGCTCAGCTCGCCGACACGATTAACTTCATGATCGATACGCTGGCAACGTTCGCCGACGAAGTCACGAAGGTCGCGCGTGAGGTCGGCTTCGAAGGCAAACTCGGCGGCCAGGCGCAGGTACCGGGCGCAGCCGGACTCTGGCGCGATCTGACCGATTCGGTGAACCAGCTCGCAGGCCAGCTCACCTCGCAGATTCGCGCGATCGGCGAAGTCGCGACCGCCGTAACGAAGGGCGATTTATCGCGGACGATCGAAGCCGAGGTGCGCGGCGAGGTTGCGGAACTCACTTCAAACGTGAACGAGATGATTCAAAACTTGCGCGACACGACGCGCAAAAATACCGAACAAGACTGGCTCAAAACGAACCTCGCCCGCTTCACCGCGATGCTGCAGGGGCAGCGCGACATCAAGACGGTCAGCCGTCTGATCATGTCGGAGATCGCTCCGCTGGTAAACGCGCATACGGGCGCCTTTTACGTCAGCGAGCCCGTAGGCGACCAGCACGTGCTGCGCTTGATCGCAAGTTACGCTCTCAATAAACGCAAGACCGCGGCACGGACTATTCGCGAAGGCGAAGGGCTGGTGGGACAAGTGCTGCTCGAAGGCCGACGCGTGCTCATTACCGAGGTGCCCGGCGATTACATCACGATCAACTCCGGCTTGGGCGAGGCCAAACCGATGTCGCTGATCGTTCTTCCGGTGCTTTTTGAAGGCGAAGTCAAGGCCGTTATCGAGCTGGCCTCGCTCGACAAATTCACCGATACGCAGCAGCAGTTCTTCGAACAGCTCACCGAGTCGATCGGGGTCATTCTCAACACGATCGGGGCTTCGATGCGCACCGAAGAGCTGCTCAAGCAGTCGCAGTCCCTGACGATCGAATTGCAGAGCCAACAGATGGAACTCCAGGGGACTAACGACGAGCTGGAAGACAAGGCGCGGCTGTTGCAGGAACGCAACGATGAGATCGAGCGCCGCACGCGTGAGATCGACGAAGCGCGTTTGGAACTGGAGAAGAAGGCCGAGCAACTGGCGCTGACGTCCAAATATAAATCGCAGTTCCTCGCAAACATGTCGCACGAGCTGCGCACGCCGCTCAACAGTCTGCTGATTCTTTCCAAACAGTTGGCGGACAACCCGCAGGGCAACATGATGCCCAAGCAGATCGAGTTTGCGCGTACGATTCGCGCGGCGGGTTCGGATTTGCTCACGCTCATCAACGACATCCTGGATCTCTCGAAGATCGAATCAGGAACGACCTCGATCGATCTGCAGGAAGTGCCCTTCGAGGCAATCGAGGACGACGTGGTTCGCACGTTCGACCAAATTGCGAAGGACAAGGGTCTGGACTTCATCATCCGCCGCGATGAAGGCGTACCTCCGGCGCTGCTGACCGACCCGACGCGTCTGCAGCAGATTCTGAAGAACTTGCTTTCGAATGCGTTCAAATTCACGACGACGGGATCGGTGACGCTGCGCGTTTTCCTCGTGCGCGATCACCATATCTCAAACGTGCAGGGTCCGCTCGTGGGCCTTTCGGTAACGGACACCGGAATCGGCATTCCTCCGGATAAATTCAACGTCATTTTCGAAGCGTTTCAGCAAGCCGATATGGGTACGTCGCGCAAGTTCGGCGGTACGGGCTTGGGCCTGGCCATCAGCCGCGAGATCGCGGGCCTGCTCGGCGGAGAAATCGGCGTTGAAAGCACGCTCGGCGAAGGCAGCACGTTCACGCTGTACCACCCGCTGACGCGAAACATCCCTGCGGCGGCACGCACCGCGTTCCAGCGCATCGAACCCGAAGCGCCCGTCGAGGCGCCGGCGTTCGATGAGTACGAAGTGCCGTCGCTGATCGCAATACACGACGATCGAGACGCGATAGAAAGCACGGATCGGGCGCTGCTCATCATCGAAGACGACGCGATCTTCGCCCGAATTCTCTTAGGCCTGGCGCGCGATCGCGGATTCCGCGGCATCGTCGCGCTTTCGGGAAGCGACGGATTGGCGCTCGCGCGCAAATACTTGCCCGACGCCATTACGCTGGACATTGGCCTGCCCGACACCGACGGGTGGAAGCTGCTGGCCGAACTCAAGGACGATCCGAACACGGCGTCGATTCCGGTGCACGTCATCTCGGGAGAAGAGCAGTGGCAGCGCGCGCTGGATTCCGGCGCGATCGCTCACCTCAAAAAACCCGTCACCGAAGAAGCGTTGACCGAAACGTTCGACAATCTGCTCGGCTTCGCCGATCAGCGAACCAAAAATCTGCTCGTCATCGAGGACGATTTGACCCAGCTCAATGCGATGGTCGGTTTGATCGGCAGCGGCGAAGTCGCGGTGACGGCAGTGCGGACCGGAAGCGAAGCGCTCGAAGCGATGAACGGAATGCGTTTTGACTGCATCGTGCTGGATTTAGGCCTGCCCGATGTCGCGGGCGACGAACTCATCGAGCAAATTCGTCTGCACCGCGACCACGCCCGCACGCCGATTATCGTCTACACCGGGCGCGATTTGAGCCGCCAAGAAGAAGCTAAGCTTGCGAAACTAAGTGAAGCGGTCATCGTGAAAGATGCGATGTCGCCGGAGCGGCTGCTCGACGAAACGCGTTTCTTTTTACATCAAGTCGAAGCGCGTTTGCCGTCCGCAAAACGCTCGAACGACATTCCGCTCGGCTCTGCGTTGCTTGAGGGCAAAAAAGTGCTGATCGTCGACGACGACGCGCGCAACATTTTCGCGCTGGGAAGTGCGCTCGAAGAGCACCGCCTCGAAGTGCTCAGCGCAGAGAGCGGGCACGAAGGCATCGACACGCTGATGCGGTGTCCCGACGTGAACATCGTTTTGATGGACATCATGATGCCGGAGATGGACGGCTACGAAACGATCCGGCGCATTCGCGCCAATCCGGCCTTCAAGGATATTCCAATCATCGCGCTCACGGCCAAAGCGATGAAAGGGGACCGCGAAAGCTGCATCGCCGCCGGCGCGTCGGAGTATATCAGCAAACCGGTCGACGTGGATCAACTGATCCCATTGCTGCGTGCATGGTTGACGCGATAATCGACGACCGGCCGGTCCTCGCAGATCGAGACGACGAGCGCATTAACGTCGAGCTGTTTTTGCTGCTCGAGGCCGTGGTGCGCTGGGCCGGTTACGACTTCCGCGAATGCGCTCCCGCGACGCTCAAGCGGCGCGTGTCCGAACGCATGCGGGCTGAAGGTCTCGAAACGATCTCAGGCCTGCAGGACCGCGTTTTGCACGAACCCGATTCGTTGCGGCGGTTCGTATTCGCCATGTCGGGCTCGTCGAACCGATTATTTCGCCCTCCCGACTATTTTCACGCCTTTCGCTCCCGCGTCGCGTCGCTGCTGCGAACGTACTCGTTCGTGCGCTTGTGGTTTCCGGCGTGCAGCACCGGTGAAGACGTATATACGGTTGCGGCGATCCTTCTCGAAGCCGGATTGCTGGACCGCTGCATGATCTACGCGACGGATCTAAGCGACATCGCGCTGACGCAAGCGCGTGAGGGCGCATTCGAAATATCGTCATTCGAAGACTTCGCGCACGACTATACGCTCAGCGGCGGGCGTCTCGCACTCGCAACCGTCTGCGAACATTCGCAGGGGACGGTCCGGTTCAACGAGACACTGAAAAAAAACATAATTTTCGCGCAGCACAGTTTGACGACGGATGGTTCGCTCAACGAATTTCACGCGATCGTCGCGCGTGGGGTGCTGCCGCAGTTTAACAAGACGCTTCAGTATCGCGTGCACAATCTGTTTCTGCAAAGCCTGGCGCGCTTGGGATTTTTGTGTTTGAGCAGCGCCGAATCCCTGCATGCCACCCCGCACGAAGGCGCGTTCCGCAAAATCGACGACGTCGTTCCGATCTACCGTCGCATGCGCTAGTGTTCCACACTAGCGAAGCGGAATAAATTGACACGGAATCGTTTCGCGCAGGCCGACCGTTCCGTTGCGCCGCTCGAACAGACTGCTGCGCTGATACTCGGCGCCGCCGATCGGAACGACGAGGCGACCCGCCTCGCGTAATTGCTCGAACAGCACCGCCGGAACCGCTGCGGTGCTTGCCGTCATCACGATGCGATCGTACGGCGCCTGGCCGGGCCATCCGTGCCTGCCGTCCGCGCACACCGCGGATACGTTCGTGCACCCGATACTTCGCAGACGCTCGGCGGCGATCTCGACGAGATCTGGTTCGAGGTCGATTGTAACGACCTGGCCCCCGAGGCCCGCAAGCTCGCTCAAGAGCGCCGCATTATAGCCGCTGCCGGTGCCGATCTCGAGCACCGCATCTCCGCGTCGGACGTGCAATTGGCCGAGCATCAACGCAATCATCGTCGGCTGTGATGCGGTACTCAAAACCGTTTCGTCGCGAATTTTCAACGGAACCACCTCATCGGCGTAGGCCGATTCCAGCGAAACCTGCGGCAGGAATGCATCGCGCGGCACATTGATCATCGTGGTGCGTATAGCCGGATCTTGGATCGTCCCCGCGGCCCAGAGCCGATGTACCAGGCGCTCGCGCAGGCGCGATGCGTCATCGCTCATGCCCGAACTATACCCGCTTCCAGGAGCGCGCGGCCAGACGAGGCGAATGAAACCGCATGCAACTAAGCCCCGATGCCGTTAATCATTTCTTCGGCTGGATTCTGTGGGTCGCGTTTATCGCCGTCCTGATCATCGCCTATTTCGCGACGCGCAAGAGCAGCCGGCCGCATCGAGCGCCGATCGGTCGAACGTACTCGTGCGCGCAGTGCGGCCGCCGCGGCACGCACGAACATATGGTGCCAGTGAACCACTCCGGTTCCGTTGTCTGGTACTGCACGAAGCATGCCGCCGGCAGCGCCGCCGGGCTTAAATCTGAACCACCTCGGTGATTTCGGGAACGTCGGCGCAGACGACGGTTTCGATCGCGCCTTTTAGCGTCATACTCGACGCCGGACATCCGCCGCACGCGCCGAGCATTTGAACGAACGCGGTACCGTTCTCGACTTTGATAAGCCAGACTTCGCCGCCATCCATCTGAATGCCGGGCCGCACTTTATCGAGTGCGGTATTGACGCGCTCTTCGAGCGTCTGCGTGGTTATTGTCCGTAGCCTTTCATCAAATCGTGCATCCGCGTGCTCATCGCCAGTGCGTTTTCCCATTTGCGCTGCCACATGTTGCGGCCGAAAATCAGTCCGACGCATCCGGCTTCCATGGCGATCTGCGCTTTGTGAATCGTATCGTCGTCACTGGCTTTGCTGCCGCCCGAAACGAGGACGAGCGAGCGCCCGGCCGAGGTGACGACCTTAGCCAGTCCCGCCTCTTCTGACAACTGCAGCGTGTCGTATGGTTTCGGCATCTGACCTGCAGTGGTCGCATCCCACTTCGGAACGTTGAGCTTGATGATGTCGGCACCCACCTCGCAGGCGACGCGAGCGGCGTAGTCGATGGCATAGAGCGAATCGATACCGCCCTTGGCCTTGATGGCCGCGCCGCGCGGGTAGGCCCACACGATGAGCGGCATTCCTTGCCGTTCGCAGTCGCGCCGCACTTCGCTGAATTGCGCGATGTCAACGTCCTGCGCCGGACTTCCGACGTACAGCGTGTAGCCGGCTGCGTCGGCGCCCAGGCGCACGGCGTCTTCGACGGACGACGTGAGCGAGCTGAACGATTCGTCGTCGTTAGGAACGTTCGTTTTGCCGTTGAGCTTTAGGACGAGCGGAACTTTACCCGCATACGCCTGATGGTACTTTTCCGCGAGCCCGACGTGAAGCGCGATTCCGGAGAAATTTCCCGCTACCGCCAACCGGTAGATCCAGTCGGTATCAATGGACTCCGGGTTCGAGAAGAAGTCGATCGGACCGTGCTCGAGCCCTTGATCGATCGGCAAAAGCATCAGCGTTCCGTTGCCGGGGCCGTGCTCGTACATCATGCGGTGCAGCCGGACGCGCTTGCCGGTGGAAAGATTCAAATCGTCAAATGTGGGGCGGCGAACGGTGGCTAACACGTTGCATATCTCCTTGGTTGTGAAATGCTGCGGCTCTGCGCCTTCGTTTACTCGGGATGCGCCTCCTAGGCGACGGCTGCTAGGAGGCCGACGTAGCGGAGCGGGAAAGAATGACGCTCATGAGCGTACCGACCCCCGCCGGGATGGCGCCCCCGACGCGCTGTCTGACGTTCCGCGATGACGGCAGCATTACGCCGCTCTCCGACTTGTCGGCAATCAGCGAAGTGCTCACCCACCCCGGAACGTTCGTCTGGCTCGATACGGTCGATCCGAAAAACGGCGACCTGCAGTTGCTTCAGGAAGAATTTTCGCTGCATCCGCTGGCTATCGAAGATGCAATCAAGGCGCATCAGCGATCCAAAATCGACGCGTACGAGGGGTTCTGGTTCATCATCGTTCATGCCACGGCGCATGGCGAACGAACCGTACCGCATAGCGAGATCGCGATTTTCGCCGGCGAACGATTCGTCGTCACGGTGCGTCACAGCCCGCCCTATCCGCTCGACGAAATCGAACGGCGCTGGAAAACGATCACCTCGCTTAAACGCGATAGCGGCGCACTGGTCTATACGATCCTCGACACGATCGTGGACGACTATTTCCCGATCGTCGATGCGTTCGAAGTGCGGGTCGAGGCACTCGAACGAAATCTTCTGGCGCCGCCATCCGGCAAGCACGCGACGCGCGATTTGCTGCGCGGCATTATGGAAATCAAGGGGCAGCTGCAAACGATGCGCCACGTCGTTGCCCCCGTAGATGAAATTCTCGCGCGAATCGTGCGCAGTGACGTGCGCATTTTCGGTCCGGACGAGATTGTGTATTACCACGACGTGCAAGACCACGTGCTTCGCCTTCTGTCGCGCATCGATTCACTGCGCGAAATGGTAACGGCTTCGCTTTCAATTCACTGGTCGCTCGCCGCCAGCCGCCAGGCCGACGTTTCACGCCAGCTGACGATCATCGCGACGATCTTTCTGCCGCTCAGTTTCATCACCGGATTCTTCGGACAAAACTTCGGCTACCTCATCAATCACATCACGACGACACGCGATTTTTGGATTTTGGGCATCGGAACCGAATTGCTCGCACTCGCGCTTTTGGTCGCATACTTCGCGCGCAAACGATGGCTCTGAAGGGACGCGCCCGCATCCCCCCTAATGGCCGAACGCGATGACGGCGGAGCTTCGTATAGGATTTATCGGCGTCGGCGCAATGGGAGAACCCATGGCTCGGGCACTGCGCCGCGCCGGGTTCGAGGTCACCGCATGCGCGCATCGCCGCCGCGAGCCGCTCGAACGGCTGCGCGCCGACGGCGTGGATGAAGCCGCGGATCCGGCAGCGGTCGCCCGCGAGAGCGACATCGTCATAACGTGCGTTCCCGATTCTCCGCAAGTCGAGGAAGCGCTCTTCGGACCCAACGGCGCGAGCGGCGGCGCTTCCGGCCGTTCGCTCACGTTCGTGGATATGTCGACGATTTCGCCGATTGCGACCCGTGACTTCGCGGCTCGGCTGGAAGCGTCCGGACACCGTTTCGTCGACGCGCCGGTAAGCGGCGGCCCCGTTCGCGCGGCCGACGGAACGCTGACGATCATGGTTGGAGCCGCGCCCGACGATTTCCGGCGCGTCGAGCCGGTTCTCGCGGCCATGGGAACGCCCAATCACCTCGGGCCGGTGGGGCTGGGCGAGACCGTCAAACTCGTAAACCAACTGCTGATTTCCACGATCATGCTCGCCAACGCCGAAGCTCTGACGTTTGCGGCGAAAGCAGGCGCCGATCTGGAAAGCGTCCGTAAAGTCATCGCGACCGCGACGGGTTCAAACTATCTGCTGGAGAACTGGCTCCCGAAGACGTGGTTTGCCGGCACGTTCGACGGTGGCTTTGCGATGGATCTTCTGCGCAAAGACCTTGCGGCCGCGCTGGATGCGGCACGTGCCATGGGTTTAGCACTGCCGGTTTCGGCTATTGCCTATCAGCTCTACACGCTACAATCGGCGGAAGGAGACGGGTCGCGTGACTACAGCGCCGTCGCAAAATTCTATGGACGCATCGCCGCAGGGCAGGCGGGGAACGTTTAACAAACACCCCGATTTCAATAAAAAGATTTTGGTCGTCGACGATGAGGCGGCTATTTTGCAGACCCTGCGCTACAATCTCGAACGCAGCGGCTACACGGTTTGCACCGCCAGCGACGGCCGCACCGCCATCGCGCTCGCGCAGCGCGAAGAACCCGACCTCATCGTTCTGGACATCATGCTCCCAGTTCTCGACGGCATCGAAGCGTGCAAAGAGATTCGCAAAACCAGTTCGGTTCCCATCATCATGCTCACGGCCAAGGATCAGGAAATCGACAAAGTCCTTGCCTTGGAACTGGGGGCCGACGACTATGTAACCAAACCGTTTGCGCTGCACGAATTTCTGGCGCGGGTCAAAGCGCGTCTGCGCCGCCAAAGCCCGATCGTGCTGCAAGATCGAGAAAGCGCGATTTCATACAGCGGGATCGTTCTCGATCCGTCGCGGCAGTCGCTAACGGTTCGTGGAACCGACGTATCGTTGGCTCCCAAAGAATTTGCACTGCTGCGCGTGCTGATGGAAAACCAAGGCCGCGTCGTCACGCGGCAAACGCTCCTCGACAAGGTTTGGGGCTACGACTTCGAAGGCGAACAGCAAACGGTAAGCGTTCACATTCGGTGGCTGCGCGAGAAAATCGAAGAAGATTCACGTAGTCCCCGGCACATCATGACGGTGCGCAGCCGCGGCTACATGTTCAAGGAGTAGCCGTTCAAACCGACGTCTTCGTATTCGGCGCGCTGATTCTCGGCGGAGCGGCCGGTTTTGCGCTGCGCGCTTTCAGGACGCCCGGCGTGCCCGAACGGCGCGCCGAACCTGCGCCCCGTGAGCGCGAACGCGGCAGCGACCGTTTCAACGCATTGGTGCGCGCGCTTCCGCTGGGCGTGATCATGCTCGATCAGGCCACGCGCGTGCGTTTTTCGAATCGAGCGGCGGGCGCAATTTTCGGCTTCGAACGATCGCGCGCGCAAGGGCTGCACTTGATCGAAGTGATCCCCTCGATCGAACTCGAACGTCGCGCCGACGAAGCGCTCGCCGGCGAAGTG
>JALYTZ010000143.1 GCA_030854025.1 Vulcanimicrobiota bacterium | reverse complement strand
GTGGTAGGGAAAGTGGGATTTGAACCCACACGAGGGTTACTCGGCCGCTTTTGAGGCGGCTGCGTCTACCGTTCCGCCATTTCCCCCCATGCCACTTCCCAAGATGGTGCTTGGCTAATTTCGCTTCAGATCGCGTCCGTCCTTGGCCGGATAAACGGACGCGCGAGTTTCGACTCGGCTTCAATCGCTTCTGCCGGACCTTAACGGCCAACCGGCCGAAATCGTGCGCGCAATACGCGATGAGATCAAGGTCAAGGCTCACCGGCTTGCTGCATTGATGCTCTTGCGCGACGCAAATTGATAGGCGTTACTTCAAGGCTGTTTCGGGTGAAGTCGGCAAAGTGCTTGCGGGCTTCATCGAGCGAGCCGGCGGGAAACTCCGCGAAGGTCGTTCGGTGCGGGCCGAGGTGCGAAAACGTCAACGTCAGCATGGCGTTGTCGCTGTTAAGTACGAGATCGTGCGCGGTGACGTCTGACGCCTTCCAGGCGACGGCCACGACGCGCCGTTTCGCCGCGTCGTACAGGCCATAGCCATTGTCGGTTTCGAGGCGAGCGGTTTGCGGCATCGCAGCGAACGACGTGCGACTCGTCGTCGCTTGCGCTGCGCTTGCCGGCGTGAAGTCGACGCGTTCGTCGACGGTGAACGCGGGCGCGTCATCTGCCAGCGTGACGATTTTATCGAAGCGCGCGTGGCCCGACGGCACGTCGGGATCATCGTACGTGAACTCCGCGCAAGCGCAATCGGGCAGCACTCGTACCGCGTACGGCCGGTTGAACGTGCCGGCCGGCATTGGATGCGTGTATTTGGCGATGTAGTCGCGCGGCGAGGCGGGCAACGGCTGCGCGACGTCGTCCCGCAGTGCGCCAATCGTTGTGAACAAGTTTTCGCGCGTTGCCTTGTCTTCGAAAACCAGAGCGCGCGCGCCGGCTTGCGGCGTGACGAAAAGCCGCACGTAGTCGTTTTCGAAAACCGCTGTCTTCGTGCCGTCGGAAAAGGCATCGATCGTATGAACCCGCGCCGCGTGCGGCGGCACGACCGCAAGTGAAGTTTCTAAGGGAACGAAGGCGCCGTCGCGAAGCGGAATTACGTCGGCCGAGGAGAGCGCTGCCGGCTGCGCCGTTAGCTGGAGGTCGTGCGGGTGTACGCGCAGCGGAACGACGACGGCGTCGCGTGCGGGCACCGTCTGCGCGGAAACTTGAACCGCGGCGCCGTTTAGTCGAATCGAAGTGGCGGGCGTTTGAAGTGCGGACGATCCGTAGTTGACGATATCCAGCAGTCCGGTTCGCTCCGTTGGATCCAGCATGAGCGTCGCGTTGGGAATGTCGCCCGCGGCCGGATGCGCGATCGTGACCGCATTCACGCTTGCGGGCGTCGAGCCGGCCTCAGCGCGGTAAGCTTTAAGCTTCGCCTCGACCTGCGGAATGAACGAGGCTGCGATGCCTGACGGCGGCAGCACGATCGCCGGATACCGGCGCAGCGTGTCCAGCGGCGCATACCGTAGATCGACGAGCGCGCAGGTGAGGTTGGCGCCGCGGCATGCCTGCTGCGCAGCGATCGTCGCGGCGGCTATTGCTGCGATCTGCGCGTTGGTGAGTGTTGCCGCATCGTACGCGCTCGTTTCGTATGCGATTGCGAGATCGTTCTTGCGATGCAGCGTGGCGAGATACGAACCGTACGACCGGACCAGGGCGCCGAATTGCGCCGTCGGCAGCCAGCGGGCTTGCGCTCCGAGCTGAACCGAAAGCGCGGCGTCCCAACTGTAAAACACGTTCGTCCACGGTGCTGCCCATCCGGGCGGATCGAGCGTATCCTGCAAAGGAAAATTCACGATGCCGCGCGCGCCCATATCGAACATCGTGTGCAGCGCGAGTGTCGTGTTTGCGGGGTCGGCGGGGCGCGGGTGCGCTTCATCGGCGCCCTGCAGCCAGCCGGCTTGAAACTCGCTCGTCATGATCGGCAAATGCGGCTGCGTTCCGATAAGTCCGGTCGAGAATTCGAGTTGCGAGCGATCGTGTTCGCCGATGGCGTACGCGTCACTCTGATACCAGTTGCCCCACGCCCACACCGGCGCGGAGGCAGTCACTTTCATTTGATAGGTGTTGATGAACAGCGGCAGACGCGGCCCCACGACGGAGCGCACGACCGAGCCGAGGTACTCGATGTACCGCTGGAAGTGCGGCGCGGGCCAGGTTTGATTGTCGATGTACGCACCTTGGTCGTCGTCGAGCGCGACCGCGATAACGTCCTGATGAAACGGCGCGATCGCGTGTAGCGCAGCGCGCAGCCAGGCACTTGCATACCGCATGTGCGTCGGATTTGCCATCCACTCGGCAGCCGCGTCGTCAGAATGCGCGTTCTGCAGCGTCGCGGTTGCGGGATACCGTCCTTCGAGCACGTCGTGCAGCGGCATGTTGTATTCGGGGCGATGCAGGAGCCATGCGGGATATCCGCCGTTGCGCCACTCGTTGCGAATGACTGGGCCGGGTCGTACGATTGTTTTGAATCCGTACCGATGGATGAGTTTGAGCAAGCCTTGCAGATCGCGTCGCGGATTCGTTCGCCCGCTAAAATCGTACCGTTCGCGGCCCGAGGCGTCGGGAGATAGGTCGTGCCAATTCCAAATAACGTACAGATCGATCGTGTTGATCCCGAGCGAACGATAGCGCCGAAGCGCCGGCTCCCACTGCGCTCGAGGAACGCGTTCGTAGAAAAACGCCGCGCCGTAGACGAAGAATGGTTTGCCGTCGACCTCAAAGACCGGATATCCGCGTTCGGTTGAAATGGCACCGGCATGCCATGATGGCGTATCGGCTCGCGCTTGCGGTGAAACGGCATATGCGAGGGCCAGGAACAGCGCGAACGGCCACGTGCGCCGAAAGTGCGCCGTGATGAAGTACGCGATGACGCCGCCCAGCAGGGTGAGGACGCCGTAGAGCATCGCGTTCGTACCGGACGAGTAGAAGATGAAGCACCACGCAACCAGCGCTACGATGGCGGGCAGGGGGAAAAGCCACATGCGAAACGGCGCGTCGCTTTTTTTGCGCAAGGCGAACAGCGCGAGTATTTGTGCGACCGCCTGAATGAGCACGATGCCTGCAGTTAAAAACGCGATTACGTTATCGAGGCTGAAGAAGCACGCCGGCAAGGCGAGCAGACCGACGACGAGCAGCGACACGTACGGAAATCGGCCGCGTGGATGCAGGCGCGCAAACGCCGGAAAGAATGCGCCGTCCAAAGCCGCTGCGTACGGAATTCGTGAAAACCCGAGCAGCAAGCCGTACGTAGATGCGAATGCGGTGATCAGCACGAGGCCGGTTACGATGCGCGCGGCGGTGCTTCCCCAAACCGTTGCAATTGCAGTGGATGCGACGTACTGGGCATTCGGGCCGATTATATGCTGCCAGGGTACGACGCTCAGAATGGAAACTTGCAAGAGAATGTAAAGTGCCGCAATGATTCCGATTGAAAGCAGAATCGCACGCGGCAGCGTTTTGACCGGATTGACGACCTCGTCGCCGACGAGGGCCGCATCGTTATATCCGGCATAGTCGTAGAGCGTAATGACGAGCGCGGCGCCGAGCGCTCCTACAAATCCCATGTCGAAGCGGCTGCCGGCCGGCGGAATGAACGCAGCCGCATGCGCGTGCGGCAAGCCGGCGGCGATCACGATCAGCAGCGTTATCGTTGCTACGATCGCTAAACCGAGCCCGACTTGCGCTACGGACGTTACGCGTCGATAGAGCAGCAGGAGCACGAGTACGCCGAGAGCCGCCGCAACCGCGTGCCGGCCGTTTGCCGAACCGGCCAAGCCCGGAAACAGATAACCGGCGTACTGTGAAAATCCGATGTACCCGCTTGCGAGCAGGAGCGGCGCCGAAAACAAGAACTGCCAGTTGAAGAGAAACGCGAACAGGCGGCCCCACTCGTCGCGGCCGAAGGCCTCGCGCAGATAGACGTACGTTCCGCCCGAACCCGGGTAACGTGAAGCGAGTTCGGCCCATACCAGTCCGTCACACGCCGCCACGATTGCGCCGATGATCCATCCCCAAAGCGCGAGCGAGCCGTGAAGGGAGGCGATCACTAATGGAATCGTGATCAGCGGCCCGATGCCGATCATCGTGATCATGTTGACGGCAATGGCACTGCGTAGGCCGATCCCTCGTATCACGGGCATGGCTTTCGATGCAGTCCATCTGCCGCCTGGCGCAGAATCACGCGCACATGTCAACGCAGCAATCGGATCTGGCGCGCCTGCTTCGCATCGAGGGTAACGTTCGAGTCGACGCGATCGAAAGCGACGCGTTGCAAAAGAATCCGCTGGCAGATCCCTCGAGTCGCCCGGTCATCGTCTACACGCCGCCCCGCTACGATGAGCAAGCGTCGCGCAGGTATCCGGTGCTCTACTGCCTGCACGGGTATACCGGCGATGCGGCCGCGCTGGTTAGTTCGCGCCCGTGGGAAACGAACGTCGTGCAGTGGATGGATCGTCTGATAACGGCGGGCGAAATGCCCGACGCGCTGTTGGTGATCGTCGACGGATTCACGCGCTTGGGCGGCTCGCAGTACGTAAACTCAGTCCACAATGGCGGGTATGCGACGTACGTTGTAAGCGAGATCGTCGGGCACGTCGATCGATCGTATAGAACCATTCCAAATGAAGGCGGCCGCGCCGTATTCGGCAAGTCGTCGGGCGGATTCGGAGCGCTCTATCTTTCGATGGAATACCCGGGCGTGTTCGCGGCGTTCGCTTCACACAGCGGAGATTCGTACTTCCGCTACGCGCATACGCGCTCGTTCCCGACGCTCGCGCGCACGCTCGAACGCTTCGGCTGGGATATCCGTGCATTCGTCGAGCATTTCGAGCGGCAAAACAAGCGTCCGCAGCACGAGTACGAAACGATGGAGATGCTCGGGTACGCGGCTGCATACTCGCCGCGAAGCGCGACGGCGTTCGATCTGGATTTACCCGTCGATCGGCGGACGGGCGCGCTCGACGATGCGGTTTTCGCTCGATGGCTGGCGTTCGATCCGGTCGAGATGATGGCGCAACGGCATGCGGAACTGTCCCGCCTGCGTCTGCGTTACATCGATTGCGGCCGGCGCGATGAGTACGGACTCGATATCGGTGCGCGCCTCATGGCACAGCAGCTCTCTGAATGGGGCCTTCCGGTGCAGCACGAAGAGTTCGATGACGACCATCGTAATGTCGGCTACCGGTATGCTCGTTCGCTGCCTGCCCTCGCACGCGTCTTGGAGAAATCATGAAGCGCATCGCTCGCGCAATTGCCCTGTGTCTGTTCGTTTCGCCCGCCGCGGCCATGGCGGCGCCGCCGGTCGCCGTTCCCGTCGCTTCCCCGGCGCCATCCGCACCCGCCGGAACGTTTAACGATCCGGCGATGGCGTTTACGGCGCCGGCCGGCTATCTCAAACTCAACGTGCCGCCGCACGATCCGGCAAACTTCGAGGGATCGACGGTAGTCGCAGCCTTCGTAAAAAGTCCCGGAAAAGACGAGCAGCGGCTGATTACGATTTCAATGGAGAACTGGGACGGGTTTAATCTCGAAGGGTTCGAGGGAACAAATGAAAACGAGCTACGCGGTCAGGTGCAGTCGCTTTTCGTTTCCAAAAAGGAACGCACCACGCTTTCAAACGGCATGCCCGCGTACTGGCGGGTCATTTCCGTCGGCTCGGGATTTCAGTCGGAAAAGTGGTATGAATACGCGTGGATCGACGGCATGCGCGCCGTAACGCTCGCGATCAAAGCGCGGCTCGGCGAGTTGGACGAAAAAGAAGCGCGCGATGCGCTGAGCAACGCCACGGCCGTCGCCTACCCCCGGCGTTAAGAAACAGCGGCGGCCGGTTTACGCTGCGTGCTTTCGAGCGCGCCGCGAAGATCGTCGATTAGATCGTCGATGTCTTCGATGCCGACCGAAAGTCGCAAAAGTCCGTCCGTCACGCCGCGCCGGTCGCGCACATCCTTGGGGATCGATCCGTGCGTCATTCGTGCGGGATGGCAGATCAGCGATTCGACGCCGCCGAGACTCTCCGCAAGGCTGAAGTACCGCATGCGATTGGCAAAGTCGATGGCGCGCTGCTCCGGTCCTTCCAGCGTGAAACTGACCATGCCGCCAAAACCGCTCATTTGGCGTTGCGCCAAGTCGTGCTGCGGATGCGAGGCGAGTCCGGGATAGTAGACGCGCGACACTTCATCGTGGGCTTCTAGAAATTCCGCGATGGCTTGCGCGTTGCGCGCATGCTCGCGCATCCGGACCGCGAGCGTCTTCGCTCCGCGCATCGTTAGCCAGGCATCCTGCGGGCCGGGAATTCCGCCTACCGCGTTCTGATGAAATTTGATCGTCTCGTAGAGGTCTTTGTCGTTCGTCAGCGCGGCGCCGCCGACGACGTCGCTGTGTCCGCCGATATACTTCGTGGTCGAGTGCACGACGACGTCCGCTCCCAACGCGAGCGGCTGCTGGAAGTACGGTGATGCGAACGTATTGTCGACCACCACGAACGCCTTGCCGCGCAAGTCGCAAATCGCGCGGATATCGATGAGTTTGAGCAGCGGATTGGTGGGCGTCTCAATCCAAAACATTTTCGTGTTCGGCTTGATTGCAGCGCGGACGGCGGCGATATCGGCCATGTCGACGTAAGTGAATTCGAGCCCATAGCGCGCGAGCACGCGCGAGAACAGCCGGTACGTGCCGCCGTAAAGATCGTCGGTCACGACGACGTGATCGCCGGCCGAAAGGATGTTGAGCACGGCAGACGTCGCCGCCATTCCGCTCGAAAACGCGCAACCGTATTCGGCGCCTTCGAGCGCTGCAAGCTGCGTCTCGAGCGCGACGCGCGTCGGATTGATCGTGCGGCTGTAATCGAAGCCTTTGTGCACGCCGACGGCATCTTGCGTGTAGGTTGATGTTTGGTAGATTGGAACGATCGTGGCGCCGGTAGTGGGATCGGCTTCCTGGCCCGCGTGGATGGCTTTCGTGCTGAATTTCATCGTTTACACCGCCTTCGGCGTGCCGGACGTCGTCGAAAGGTAGCTGATGATGTCTTGACGCGTGAGCACGCCGATCGGTTCGCCGCCGTCTGCGACGACCACCGCCGGATTGGCCAGCGTCAGAAGCTTGTATACTTTTTCGATTTCATCTGATTGGTCGGCCATCGGAAACGGCCGGCCCATCGCTTCGCTGACGGGCTTGTGCAGAATGTCCGCGCGATCGAACACCGCTTGCATGACCCCGATTTCGTTAATGCTGCCCACGTTTTCGCGGCCGCGAAGCACCGGAATTTGCGAAATCTCGTACTTGCGAAGGAGATCGAGCGCGTGCTTTACCACGTCGTTTTCGTTGACGGTGATCAGCGGCGGCATAGGACGTTTGCTGCGCAGCACGTCGCCGACCGTTGCGCGACGTTTGCCCTCGGCAAGAAATCCGTTGGCGATCATCCACTCGTCGTTGAAGATTTTCGACATATAGCCGCGTCCGGAGTCCGGAAACAGCACGACCAGAATCGCTTCTTTGGGCAGCGTTTTGGCGAGCTTGATTGCAGCAACCGCTGCGGTGCCGGACGATCCGCCGACAAGCAGCCCTTCTTCGCGCGTGATTCTCCGCGCCATCAGGAACGACTCGCGATCGGAAACGCGGACCATTTCGTCGATTACTTTTAAGTTAACCGTTTCGGGAAGGTACGACATGCCGATGCCTTCGACCGCGTACGATTTCGGCGTGTCGCCCGAGTAGATCGAGCCTTCGGGGTCGGCGCCGACGACATGCACTTTCGCGTTGCGCTCCTTGAGATATTGCGCGGTTCCCGAAATGGTGCCGCCGGTGCCGATGCCCGCAACGAAATGGGTGATCGCTCCGCCGGTTTGCTCCCAGATTTCCGGGCCCGTGGTTTGATAGTGCGCTTCGGGATTGTGATGATTGTGGAACTGATTGGGCTGAAAGGCCCCGGGCATCTCCGACGAGAGCCGATTCGCGACGCCGTAATATGATTCGGGCGAATCGTTCGGTGCATTCGTCGGCGTCACCACGACCTCGGCGCCGTACGCGCGTATCAGGTCGACTTTTTCTTTGGCCATTTTGTCGGGCATGACGAGAATACAGCGATATCCCCGAATCGCCGCTGCCATGGCTAGTCCCGATCCCGTATTTCCGCTCGTCGGTTCGACGATGGTTCCACCCGGTTTGAGTAGGCCGGCGTTCTCGGCCGCTTCGAGCATTGCAAGGGCGGGGCGGTCTTTCACGCTGCCGCCGGGATTCATGTACTCGACTTTCGCCAGCACCAGGCACTGCGCGCCGTCGGTAACTTTGTTGAGCTTGATAAGCGGCGTATGGCCGATAGCCGCCAGCGCATCTTGGTAGTAGTGCAGACCGGATTGCTGGGCAGCCGGTACCATGGTATCCAAGCGGACCTCCAGAAAACGAGGGGATTCGCAACGCGGTTCAGCACCGCGCCCCGCACGCCCTCCGGCGTGCTGCCGGCAGCCGGAAACGTCGCAATGCCTAGCGAATGTTTGCAGCATGAAAGTCGCGCGGCTGCTCGGAGCGCTCTTTGCGCTCGCCGTCCTCGTCGGCTGCAACGACGACGCGTTGCCGCCCGGAGGCACATACTCGACGATCCAAGGCGTGGTGCTCGATCGCGCGACGAATCAGCCGGTCGCAAACGCGACGGTAACGTTCGATACGGTACTCAAATCCACGACCGATTCGGCCGGGAAATTCACGCTCAACGTTCCGAGCGGCGACTTCGACTACTTTGCCGAGGCGCCCGGCTACAAAACGACGCACGCCGCGTCCGGCCACGCGGATCCCGGCAAAACCGTTTCGCTCAACGTCCTGCTCGACCACTGACGCGCGTCGTCATCGCTCCCGACAAGTTTAAGGGGAGCTTGAGCGCTATCGAAGCCGCGGCGGCGATCGAGCGCGGAATGCGGCAAGTCTTCGCTGACGCCGATTACGTACGGTGTCCGATGGCGGACGGCGGCGAGGGCACCGTCGACGCCTTCGTAGCCGGCGGCGCGCAGGCGCGCACGGCGCGCGTATGCGGGCCGTTAGGCGCCCCCGTCGATGCGGCATTTGCAATCGACGGCGATACGGCGATCGTTGAAATGGCCGCGGCATCCGGGCTCGGGTTGCTCGCGCGCGACACGTACGATCCGCGGCACACCGATACGTACGGCACGGGTCAACTGCTGCTTGCCGCACTCGATGCGGGCGCAAAGCGCGTAATCATGGGCATCGGCGGCAGTGCGACCAACGACGTCGGAACCGGAATGCTGCGCGCGCTCGGCGCGCACTTTCTCGATCGGTCCGGGAACAAGCTAGAGCGCGACATCCTCGCCTATGGCAAGCTCGAAAAGATCGACCTTAGCGGCATCGATTCACGCATTCCGGACGTCGAGCTGCTCGTTGCCGTTGACGTGGACAATCCGCTGTGCGGACCGCACGGCGCATCCCGTACCTTCGGTCCGCAAAAAGGCGCGAATGAGGGGCTCGTCGCGCAGCTCGACGCAACGTTGAACCACATTGCAGACGTCGCTGCAAAGGCGCTCGGACGCGACGAACGCGATACGCCGGGCGCGGGTGCGGCCGGCGGCTTGGGATTCGCGCTGATCGCATTCCTCAAGGCGAAAGCCAAACCCGGCGTCGAGCTGATGGCGCGCGAGCGTGGGTTGGACAAATTGCTCGACGGCGCGTTTCTTTGTGCCACCGGCGAAGGCAAAATCGACGAGCAGACGCTGCACGGCAAAACGATTTTCGGCGTAGCTCGCCTCGCGAAACGTGCGAACGTGCCGGTCGTGGCGTTCGGCGGAGCGGTCGAAGCCTGTGCAAAAGCGGCACTCGAAGCCGACGGCGTTGCGATTCGCTCGATTGCGCCGGACGGAACGGCGCCGGAACAATCCATGCGCGATGCCGCGCGACTGCTCGAACGGGCAGCGCGCGATTACGCCGGCGAGTTGAACCGTTCGCCGCGCGGCTGAGCCGGCGCGGGTTTCATAAACGAAGCGCGCTGCGCGATCGCGCGATCGATAACGCCGATCACGACTTCGGCGAGGCGCTGCGAATCGTGACGCACGTTGATCGTTTCGCTAATCACTTGCGCGACGACCGGCGTCATTTTCAGCGCTTCGATGTGCGGGATGTCCGGTACCACCGGAACCTGGCCTTCCTCGGCATAGGCTTCAAGCAGTTTCGAGGGCGGCTGATCGTTGACGATGACGTAGTCGCAGACGCGTTCGCCGGCGTTGCGCAGCAGCGCTTCGACGTGTTCGCCGGCCGTGAGCGAATCGGTTTCGCCCGGCTGCGTCATGACGTTGCAAACGTACATTTTTATGGCGGTTGACGCGGCGACTTCGTAGGAGATGCGGTCCACCAGAAAATTCGGCAGAATCGAGGTGAAAAGACTTCCCGGTCCGAGCACGATCGCGTCGGCTTCGCGAATCGCGGCCAGCACTTCGTTGAGCGGTTGGGCGAACGGCGGATTGAAGTACACCGAGTCGATCCGCTGACGCGATTTCGAGATGTGCGATTCGCCTTCAACGATCGTGCCGTCGGCGAGTTTCGCGCACAAGCTCACGACACCGAGGGTCGAAGGCAGCACGCGCCCCTTGATGTTGAGGACCCGGCTCGATTCTTTTATAGCCTTGTCGAAGTTGCCGGTGATGCCGGTCATGGCCGCGAGGAACAAATTTCCGAACGAATGTCCGATCAGCCCTTCGCCTTCGTGAAAACGGTAGCGGAATAAATCGGTGACCATCGCCTCATCATCCGCAAGCGCAACCAAACAGTTTCGCACGTCGCCCGGTGGAAGAACCCCGAGTTCTTTTTTGAGGCGCCCCGAGCTGCCGCCGTCGTCGCTGACGGTAACGACTGCCGTAAGGTTTGCAGTCTTGCGCTTGAGGCCGCGCAGCAATGTGGAAAGACCGGTGCCGCCCCCGATCGCAACGATTTTGTAGCCTTGCTGCAAGCGCATTTCGATCAGCGTGTCGACGATGCGATTCTGGCCGCCCGTCGCACTCGCGCGAATGATCGCGCTGAGCCATTGCCGGATGCCGAAAAAAATCAGCACCAATCCGATGATGCCGAATATCCACGAAAGATAGGCCGGCGAAAAATAGTCGGCCACGAATCCGTCGAACAGCTCGTTGGCGTGAAAGTGCGCTCCGTTGGCGACCAGATACCGATTGATCGCGTTGACGAGGAGCAGCAACCCGATGATCGCAACGAGCAGCCAACGCTTAACGCCTAGACCCGGGTAGAACCAGCGCAGAATCGGCATCAGGCGCTTGCGCGGTGCGTTCAACGCGTCGAATCCCGCATGTCGAGGAACACGTTCGCGACGGCTTGCGACTGGATGTGCGCGAACAACCGGCGCGCCACGTACACCGAACGGTGACGCCCGCCGGTGCAGCCGACGCCGATCGTCGCGTGCGACTTGCCCTCGGTCACGAATCGCGGCATCAGAAAATCCATCATGTCGAAGAGTTTACCGAGAAACGGTACGAGCGCCGGATCCGTTTCGATGTACGCGGCGACCGCGGCATCGGCGCCGGTAAGCTGGCGCAAGCCTTCGAGATAATTCGGGTTCTGCAAAAAGCGCACGTCGAAGAGCATGTCGAGATCGAGCGGAATGCCGTACTTGAATCCGAAGCCGACCACGGTGACGGTGAGTTGCTGATCGGTTTCTTCGGCGGCAAACGTTTGGACGATCCGCTCTTTGAGCTCGGCGTGCGTTAAACTCGTCGTGTCGATGACGTGCGTTGCGTGCGCGCGCAGCGGAGCGAGCGTCGCTCGTTCGATGGCAATTGCTTCGCGAAGGGAACCCGCGGCCGCGAACGGGTGTCGACGGCGCGTCTCGCTGTAGCGTCGAACGAGCACCTCGTCGCGCGCATCGACGAAAAGCGTTTCCGACCGCGCGCTTTCGGCCGCCATGCGTTCGATCGCGGGAAGCGGGTCGCCAAGCGGGCCGCCGTTTCGAACGTCCAGCGCGACCGCGACGTCACGGACCTGGGCTTCGCCGAGTAGGGCAAGGGTCGAGCGGACGAGCACCGGGGGGAGGTTATCCACGCAGTAAAATCCCAAGTCTTCAAACGTCTTCATTGTTTGACTTTTGCCGGCGCCGGAAAGACCTGTAACGAAGATCAGTCGATCTACCGCCATGCGCATCGACCGGAGCGTTTAACGTCCATGAAGCTATTTTCGACCGAAAAAGCAAACGCCCTTATTCCGAAGGTTGAACCGCTGCTCGAGGAGTTGTGGGTCAAGCGACGCGATCTGGCCATCAAGCTCATTGAAACCGATCCCGAGGTCAGCGGCGTGAAGCCGTTGCCCGGCCCGCGGATGGCCGGATTACGTTCGCCTTTCGCGCCCGGGCGGTTCAGCGAGTTGAAAGCCGAAATCGTGCGTCTCATCAATCGGATCGAAGCGTACGGATGCATCGTTAAAGATATGGACCTCGGCTTGGTCGATTTCCCGTCGATGCGCGAGGGCCGCCCGATGTACCTGTGCTGGAAATCCGGCGAAGCCGAGATCCTCCACTGGCATGGGGTCGAAGAAGGGTTTTCCGCGCGCCGGCTCCTCTAAAACAAAACGACGACTTCCTTAAGAAGCCGTCGCCTGAATACACGGAGTGAAAGAATTAAACGGCGGCGCCGGCGGTCGCCTGTACCGGGATGAAATCTTCCGCGAGCCCCTGCAGCCGGACTTCGCCAAATTCGGCAGTGTAAGCGCCCGCTTCGAGCGACGTGATTTCGCCAACGTCCGGGACGCTTGCAAGCTGCGGAATCTTCGAGCGGATCTCGTCGGGAATCCGTACCTTGTCGCCGACCGCTAACGTGACGCCCTCACTGAAGAGCGCGTTGAGCGCGTCCAGGAGCATCGGCAGCGGAATGCCGTAGTCTTCGCTGACGGCGCCAATCGTGTGCGTTTCGCTAATCGAGCAATTCGAACAGCCGCCCAAATG
>JALYTZ010000085.1 GCA_030854025.1 Vulcanimicrobiota bacterium | reverse complement strand
GCATGGTGTTCGGTGCCAGGACTATCGCCGAACCGATATTTTTTGCGAGCGCTTCGAGGTAGTCGATGCTTGGATCGAGCAGAAACGCGTCGACATCGCCGTCTTCGGAAACGTAGACGGTGTCGAGCGGGTAGCTTTTGAGTGCTTGCGCGACCGTAGTTGCGCCCGAACCCAAAACGACGGCACAAGCTTTGCCCCCGAGGACATCGGCAAGCCGCCGCGCTTCGGTCGCGAGTTCGAACGTGACTTTACGCGTTTGTCCGGCTTTGTGTTCGACGTACACGATAACGTTTTGCATTAAATGAGCTTCTTCTCTTTGAGGAAATCGAAGATGGCGTTCGCGCCGGAAGCGCCGTCTTCGGCCACCACGACGCGCCCTTTGGAGCGAGGCGGCGGCGTGACCGCGTCGAGCAATTCGGTTTTCGCTCCATCGATTCCGACGGGCCCATCGAGGGCCAGCTCTCCTGCGGTCGTTACGGCGATCGACTTTTTCTTGGCGCCCATGATGCCTTTGAGCGAAGGATAACGCGGTTCACCGACGGCCATCGTGACGCTCACCAAAGCCGGCAGTGTGACGTGCACGACCTGATAGCCGCTGTCGGTTTCGCGTTGCGCGTTGAGCTTGCCGTCGCTGCTGATCTCGAGGTGTCGCGCGTTCGTGATCCCGGGCACGCCCAGGTGTTCGGCGATCGACCCAGGCACGCCGCCGGTGCTGCCGTCGTCAGCCAAGCCGCCGCAAACGACCAGATCGAAACCGATTTTTTTAAGCGCGGCCGCAAGCGTCGCAGCAGTCGACCACACGTCGCTGCCGCCAAAAGCCGCATCGCTCAGCATCACCGCGTCGTCCGCGCCCATGGCCAGCGCTTTGCGAATGACTTCCTTCCCGGTTTCGGGGACCATGCTTAAAACGGTAACCGTCGCGTCGCCGCCGGCTTTTTCTTTGAGCTGCAATGCCGCTTCAAGCGCATACTCGTCGTACGGATTCAAGACGGTATCCAGCCCGGTGCGCACTAGCCGTTTGGTCGAGGGATCGATTCGTTTGGCCGCGTTAGTGTCAGGCACCAACTTTACGGTGACCACGATCTTCACGGGGAAAAGACCTCCGAAAACACACGAAACCCGGCCGTTAGCCGGGAGGAACCCGGCTTCTTTGGTGCAGATTCACTTCCGAACCTGCCGCCCGCACCGAGAAACTAACGCGAAGCGAGGATGCGGCCGGTTGCCGCGTTGCGTCCGCGGCCGTACTGATTCGGCACGAATGCGCTGCCGTCGAGCGCGTCGGCGGCATCCCACGTCCAGTTCGGATCCCGGATCATTGCGCGCGCGAGACAGACGAGATCGGCTTGGCCGCCGGCGACGATCGCTTCAGCCTGATCGGGGTCGGTAATCATTCCGACCGCGATAGTCGGAACGCCGCTTTTTTCACGAATTGCTTGCGCGAACGGCACCTGATATCCGGGGCCGGTTTCGATTCGCTGTTGATTCGAAAGCCCGCCGCCGCTGCAATCGATGAAATCGCACCCGAGCGTCCGCAGTTCGCGCGCGAACGCGACCGAATCGTCCAGACTCCAGCCGCCCTCGACGTAGTCGCTGGCCGAAATCCGTACGCCGAGCGGCTTGTGCGCCGGCCACACCGCGCGAACGGCAGCGAAGAGTTCGAGCGGAAAGCGCATCCGATTCGCAAGACTTCCGCCGTACTCGTCAGTGCGCGCGTTCGAAAGCGGCGAGAGAAACTCGTGCGCAAGGTAACCGTGCGCAAAGTGCAGTTCGATGACGTCGAACCCAATACGTTCGGAGCGGTGAGCCGCGTTTACGAAATCGTCGCGCACTTTCTGCATTCCAACTGCATCAAGCGCGCGAGGAACGTGCCATCCGTCGGCATAGGCGATGCTGCTGGGCGCGACCGGCTGCCAGGAACCCGGGCCGTCGTAGCGGCCGCCGCCCTCCCACGGCGGCAGCGTCGACGCTTTGCGTCCCGCATGCGCCAATTGGATGCCGGTCGCACTCTTCGTCCATCGATGCACGAAACTGACGACTCGTTCGAGCGCCGCTTCGTTTTCGTCGCTATACAGACCTAAACAGCGCGGGGTTATGCGCCCTTCGCTGCTGACGTGCGCCGCCTCGGTGAATACGAGGCCCGGTCCGGAAAGCGCGAAGTGGCCGAGATTAACGACGTGCCAGTCGTTCGCCGTGCCATCGTCCGCCGAATACTGACACATCGGCGAAACGACGATACGGTTTGCGAGCTCGAGCGATCGAAAAGAAATAGGTGCGAAAAGGGAACTCACAAGCGCTAGACGTGCTCGTCAGGTTCGGCGTGATGCGCGCTGCGCTGATCGTCGGCGTTGGGATTCATGTCGGTGTCGCCGTAGACCGCCTCCGCGCGTTCCACCGGCGGCAGGGGGTCCACATCGTGCACGGGCTCGAAGCCCGCACGGCGTTCCATTTCGGTGCTTTCGTCTTGCGTATCTTCGTCGTTGTGCGGTGTCTCGCGTTCCATTTATTCCTCCGGGCGAATGCCCATTTTCGTCAAATCGAGATTACATTCGTGAAGCACCGTGTGCCAGGCGAGGACATGCTGATACACGCTGTCGATCAGCGTTCCGTCCAAGTCGAAAATTAAGGCCGCCACGCCGGGTCAGTTGTTCTTTTTGTACTGCCCGAACTGATCGTCTTCCATACCGGCGTCGTCGACTTGCGAGTCGATTTGGTCGCCATCGAGATCTAGGTCGTGTGATTTTTCCTCGCGCATCGCGGGCGAGGCGCCTTCGTTGTCGGTAAAGTCGTCCTGAAAGTGTGGGTTACGCTCGTTCATGGAACGCTTGTACCCGTTTTAGGGAGTAGCCTCGTAGGTGATCGTTACGGTCGAGTAGACGCGCACGTCGTTCGGCGGGAGGTTTGTATCGACGCTCGCGAGCGCCATTTTGGCCGCGAACGGGACCGGTGAGGGGGGTTGCGCCGGCGCACCTTGCTGCATCATCTTGATGCGCACGATCCGAAGGCCCGCGGCCGAAGCCATCGCTTGCGCCTGACGGTGCGCATCTTCGACCGCGAGCCGCGTCGCCTGGTTGTAGGCGCTCTGGCTTTGTGAGGCACCGAATGAAACGCCGCCGATATTCGTAACGCCGGCTTTTACGGCAGCGTCCAGTGCCTTTCCCGCGAGGGCGGTTTTATGCAGCGTTACGGTAATCCCGCGGTTTGCGATGTAGCCATAAATCTCGTTGTTCCGCGGCGGCAAGATGGCCGTTCCGTTAGGGCCGGGCTCCGGCTGAGGACGCGGATTGAAGCTCACGTTTATGTCGTTCGTGCGGACGTCGGATTCGAGTACGCCGATTTTCTTCATCGCTGCAACGAGAGCGTCGTACGCTCGCTGATTTTTCGCGGTCGCGTTTTGCGCTACGTCGTCATTGGTCGCAATCGTCGCATTGAGAAATGCGAGATCGGGCGTCTGCGTCACGGTTCCTTGGCCCGTAACCGTAATCTGCGCAGGCGCGGATTGGGCTGCCTGCGCGCCTATCGGCAGCACCATCAGCGAAAGGGCAAAAACTGCGGCAAAGCGTTTAATCAAAGCGACATCTCCTTTAGTGAATGCGGTAGACGTCCGCGGTTTCATCCGGATCGAAATTTCCGATATACGGCCCTTCGCAGACTGGAGGACGCGCATCGTTGAATATCAGCAGCTCTACCC
>JALYTZ010000080.1 GCA_030854025.1 Vulcanimicrobiota bacterium | reverse complement strand
CGAGCGCCTCGCGCAAGTGCGGCTTCGATCTCGTTTTCTAAACCGCCAGCGCGCTCGAAGCGGCTCAAAATCGTCCACCCGAATTCGACGCGGAGCCCGCATGCCTCCGCAATGTGCGCGGCAATCCGCTCGAGCACTGCTCTGCAGTCCATCGGCGAAGGTGGTCGCGCTTCGCGTGACGGGGCTGTCATTACGATGCCGAAGACGTCGCTTCCGAGGTCGTGGCCCAATAAATCACCCGCTCGCAGCACGTGCCGCGCGGCACTCGTAAACGCGGCGGCGCTGCGAGCTTCGACCCGTTGCGCCGCCCGTTTTCCTTCGCGCCAAGCGATGCGCTCGAGCTCGGGCAATCGAAGCACAAGCAGCGGTACTGGTCGCTTCGCTACCGCCGCTTCTACCGCACGGCCGAGTTGACGCAGCCGCAGCGGCCGGTCATGGTCCAGCGAATTTGTACCCGAAGCCATGTATCGTGTGCAGCATCGGCGGCAGCTTGCGGTTTTCTTCGATCTTGATTCGGACGCGGCGCACGTGCACGTCGACCGTGCGTTCGTCGCCGTCAAAGTCAAAACCCCACACCTTTTCTAACAGCGTCCGACGCGAAAGCGCGACTCCGTGATTGTTTGCCAGCGTCAGCAGCAGCGCGAACTCGCGCGGTTTTAGCTTTACGTCAATCCCGTCGACACGCGCCTCGCGCGCCGCCTCGTCGATTTCGAGGCGGCCGAAGGTTAGCGGCGAGGGATGCGCATCGAACGACTGGCCGGCCCGGCGCGCGATCGCTTTGATGCGGGCCACGACTTCGCGGGCCGAAAACGGTTTGGTTACGTAGTCGTCGGCGCCCAGTTCGAGCCCGACGACTCGGTCGACTTCGTCGGTCCGGGCCGTCAGCATGAGAATGGGTATCTCGCGGTGTTCGCGGCGCAGCATTCGGGCAACGTCGAAACCGTCGACGCCCGGAAGGCCGACATCGAGTATGAGAACGTCGGCAACGGTTCGGGCTGCGCGCATGGCGGCGTTTCCGTCACCTACCGCGAGCACTTCAAACCCTTCGCGCTCGAGATGATGCGTCAACAGTTCCCGAATGGAAACGTCATCTTCCGCCACCAACACTTTCATCACCGGCATGCCGGCAGCAGTACCCGCTGCACCGTGCTGACGGACACGCGGTGTTGCACCTGCCGGCGGTGAATAGGAGCGCTATGAGAACTAGGCTTTAATGGAGCGTCGCCGGATCGCAAAGGCGCTTGGCTGGGCGTGCGCCCTCGTTTTTCTTATCTTTGCGGTCTATTCATCGGATTACGCCCCCGGCTTTCGTTCCGTTGCGAATGTCCATGCCGTGCGCAGCGGCGTCGAAGCCGTCCAGGATGCCTTGCCGAATAGGGCGATCGACACGGCGTTTATCTTGCGCAAGCTCTACAGCATCGTCGCGTTTTCGATTGTCGGACTCCTGGTTGCGGCCTCGGCCGGGCGAAGCCGCCCGCAGGCGCGACTGGCTCGATGTGCATTTGCAGTCGGACTGCTCAGTGTATGCATCGAACTCTTGCAAGCCTTGAAGACGCCGCACGAAGGCCTGCATTCGAACGCCTTCGATGTCGCATGCGGCATGATCGGCGGCGTAATCGGATATCTTCTGTGGTCGGCGGGTACGGCACTCGCGCGCCGTTAGGAACGTTCCTGCAGATCGAGCGCCGCGAACGGACCGAATTGCGCCGCATGTGCTCGAAGCTTCTGATAAATGAGCGAGGCCGGAAAGCCTAAACGTTCGAGCGCCCTGGCACTGGATGAGTAATTCGCGTTGGGTTTCACGCGAAAGATCTTCTCGATTGCGGCATCGATGCGCTCGTGCTGCTGCGTTTCGCTCGTTTCGACCGCGCGGCGCGCGGCATCCCGATCGATGCCTTTCTTCACGAGCTCACCGACGAGACGCGCGTCACCGAGCGCCTTGATTTTCTGTTCGACGTATAACTGCGCGTAGAGGCGATCGTCGACGTACCCGTCGGCCTTGCATCGCTCCACGGCGGCGCGAATGACCTCGTCCTGATACTCTCGCCGTTCGAGTTTTTTCCAGAGCTGCGCCTCGGTAAGACGGCGCTGCGCAAGCATGCGCAACGCCGTTACGTAACACTTGCGCGGCGCGTCGTCGCGCGTTTCCATTATTTAGCCGAGATGGGCTGTGATTGACCGTTGCGCGAAATCGCGCTTGAAAGCATCTCGCGGATTTTCGCCGTGATTTCATCGGCGACGTCCGTGTGCTCTTCGAGGTAGGCCTTCGAGTTTTCACGACCTTGACCGATACGCGTATCACCGTAGGTGTACCAAGAACCACTCTTGCCGACGATGTTTTGTTCGAGAGCCACATCTAGAATCGAGCCCATTTTACTTATGCCCCGTCCGTACGTAATATCGAACTCCGCCTGCCGGAACGGCGGCGCAACCTTGTTCTTGACGACCTTGACGCGCGTGCGCGTGCCCACGACATCGGTACCGATCTTAATCTGTTCGAGTTTTCGCACATCCAGCCGGATAGACGAGTAGAACTTGAGCGCACGGCCGCCCGACGTCGTTTCGGGGCTTCCGAACATCACGCCGATCTTTTCGCGAAGCTGGTTGATGAACACCATGACCGTCTTGCTGCGTGAGATTGCCGAAGTGAGCTTGCGCAGCGCCTGTGACATGAGCCGTGCCTGCAAGCCGACATGCGTATCGCCCATGTCGCCTTCCAATTCGGCTTTCGTAACCAGAGCGGCCACCGAGTCGAGTACAACGATGTCGACCGCATTGGAGCGAATGAGCATTTCGGCGATGTCGAGCGCTTGTTCGCCGGTGTCCGGTTGCGAAACGAGCAGATTATCGAGATCGATGCCCAAGGCCGCCGCATAGGTGGGATCCAGAGCGTGCTCTACGTCGATGAATGCCGCGGTGCCGCCGGTTTTCTGCGCTTCAGCAATCGCATGCAGTGCGAGAGTGGTTTTACCGCTCGATTCAGGGCCGTAAATTTCAATGATTCGACCGCGTGGAAATCCGCCGACGCCTAGAGCGAGATCCAGGGCGATCGAACCGGTCGGCACGACCTCGAACGCCATACGTTCGTTAAAGTCGCCCATCCGCATGATCGAGCCTTTGCCGAACTGCCGTTCTATTTGGGCCAGGGCGTTAGCCAGAGCTACTTGCCGGTCGTCTTGCGCTGCCATCTAGTTATTCTCCGTTATCACAACAAAGCTGCGTTTCACTATCACGCTACAGGGCGCGGGTGCCAAGGGGGTGGCATCAAGCTTTCACCGTTTCAGGCGCATCTTCAAAAAGCGCATTGATGAACTCGTCGGGAACGAACGGGCGCAGCGCGTCCGCCGTTTCTCCCAAGCCGATATACTTGATCGGAATTTCCAGCGTGTCGACGATTGCCACCAGAACGCCGCCTTTGGCCGTCGAGTCGAGCTTCGTGACGATGACTCCGGTCAGAGCCGTCGTCTCGTTAAACAGTTTCGCTTGCGAGATTGCGTTTTGACCGGTGGTGCCGTCGACGACGAGCAGCGTTTCGGCCGGCTCGCTTGCGGTTTCGCGCTCGATGATGCGGCGCATCTTCTTCAATTCTTCCATAAGATTGGTCTTGGTCTGAAGGCGTCCGGCCGTATCGACGATGATGACGTCCGCTTTGCGCGCGATACCGGCCTGCATCCCGTCGAAAACCACCGAAGCCGGATCGGCGCCTTCTTTGCCGCGTAGAAATTCGGCCCCGCTACGCTCGGCCCAAATTGCAAGTTGTTCCGCCGCCGCCGCCCGAAACGTGTCGGCCGCAACGAGCAGCACTCGTTTCTTTTCTTTGCGAAAAAGCGAGGCCAGTTTGCCGATCGTGGTCGTCTTTCCGCTGCCGTTGACACCGACCACCAAAATGACCGCCGGCCGGGCGGACAGATTAAGTCCGGGTCCGGGCAGTGTCAAAAATCGCTCGACGTCTTTACGAAATCGCGCGATGGCCTGATCGCTCGTGCGCCAAGCCTCTTGTTTTGCGACGGTTTTCAAACCATCCAGGATTTTTTCGGTAGTTGGGACTCCAAAATCGGCTAGCAGCAGCAGCTCTTCGAGCTCGTCCCAAAACTCGGGCGTAATCGGCTTTTTCGCCCGCCCGAGGCTCTCGACCGCCGCGAGCGTTTCACGGCCACGGCCGAAGGTCGTCCGAAGTTTGGAAAGCCAGCTCACGGACGTGCTATTTTAGCCTGCTTGAATCGAACTCCTGTTCGATTCGGGAGCTTTTTTGCTGCAATCCGTTGTGCCCGGACCCGCGTTGACGAACGTTGCACTTACTCGGTGCTCTCTTAAGGAGCTACGCATGCTGGAGCCTATAAAAAAACGTCTATCGCTACTTCTAACCGTCTGCACGATTGCGCTGGTCGCGATCGTCTCCGTGCTTTACGGCGTGCGGGCGGTCATGAGTTCGGACCACCAAGAAGCTCCGAACGTCGTGAGTCGCCCGGGCGCGGACATTACCGACGTTTTCGTCTTCCCCGCCGCCAACCCGAACAACGTCGTCCTCGCTATGGACATCCACGCTCTCATTCCTAGGGGCATGGCGGGCGGCTACTACTTCGACCCGGACGTCATGTACCAGTTCAAAATCAACACGAACGCGGGTACCAAAGAAAACAAGGTCGTGCAGTTCCGCGCGGTCGGCAATCCCGGCCATCAGCATTTGGAGATGTACGGCCCCGCGGCGCCCGCGATGGTCGGCACGCAGTCGCGCTGGGTCGGCTCGCCGCAATCATTTGCGTTCAACCGGGTTGCGAAACTCGCAAACGGCGTCCGAGTTTTCGGCGGACCGCGGAAAG
>JALYTZ010000029.1 GCA_030854025.1 Vulcanimicrobiota bacterium | reverse complement strand
ATGCCGAGCGCATTCTGCACTGCCACGACCAGCAGCCGATCCAAACGCACGCCGGCGGCGGCCAGCGTGGGCGGATAAAGCGATCCGTCGTCGATTGCGGCGGCAAGGCCTTTCCCGGTCGCCGTGGCTAACAAGCTGGCGGCAATAGCCGTACGTCCCGAACTTGCACGGCCTTCGAGCGTGGCAATGGCGCCGCGTGGGAAACCGCCGTGAAGCGCTTCGTCCAATGCGGCAAATCCCGTCGAAACCAGGCGTTCTCCTGAGGAAACGACCGGACGAGCGGAACCCGCATCTAAGCTCGCTTTGAGGGCTCGGAAGGCTTCGAGCTTGGCGGTGAATTCATCCGGTGCGAGCATGGGAACTCATCCTAATCGAACATATGTTCGATGTCAATATGCGGGCCGGCTGCCAAAGGGACGGCGGGGTGTCGAGCGGGATAACGGCTTCATGCCGAATCCTGCGCTCCGGGTCGGAATCGACGTCGGCGGAACATTCACGGATTTGGTTGCGCTCGATGCCGTCACCGGCGCCGTAACGGCGCTCAAAGCTGCTTCCACGCCGCAAGCGCCGGAGCTTGGCGTTCTGAACGCGCTGCGCGAGCTTTTCGCACGATACGTGGTGCGTCCGAAGATCGAGTGGCTCTCGCACTCGACGACGATTGCCACGAACGCGCTGCTCGGCCAGATAAATTTGGAATTGCCGCATCTAGCGTTCGTTACGACGCACGGTTTTCGAGACGTGATCGAAATCGGACGGCAAAACCGCAGCGAAGTCTACAATCTCTTCGTCGAGCGTCCGAAGCCTCTGGTCGCGCGTGAAGATCGCATCGGCGTGCGCGAGCGAATGGATCATCGCGGCGAAGTTCTCGAAGCGCTGAACGATGCGGAAATCGATCGCGTCGTCGGGGAGGTTCGCAAGCGCAACGTGGACGCCGTCGCAATCGGCTTTCTGCACTCCTACGTCAACGACGCGCACGAACGGCGCATCGCCGAAGCGCTGGCAAGCGCGATGCCGCACCTCGCGATTACGCGTTCGTCCGAAGTCGATCCTGAATATCGCGAGTACGAGCGCTTTTCGACAACCGTCGTCAATGCGGCGCTGCTGCCGATCGTCCGCCGGTATATCGAACGCCTTGCAGCGGCATTGCGCGACGAAGGCGTCGTGGCGCCGCTGTACGTTATGCAGAGTAACGGCGGCATGGCCACGGCTGCGCGCGCGGCGGAGCGTCCGGCAACGATCGTCGAAAGCGGTCCCGCCGCCGGCGTCATCGCGACAGCCGATTTAGCGCGCCGTCTGCAAGTCGCCAAAGTGCTTTCGTTCGACATGGGCGGCACGACGGCGAAAGCCGGAACGATCGTCGACGGGGTGGTGCAAGTAATCGGTGAATTCGAGGCGGCAGGTTCGTCGCACTCGGGTCGCGCGGTGAAAGGCAGCGGATATCCGGTACGGTTTCCGTTCGTCGATCTGGCCGAGATCAGCGCCGGGGGCGGCACGATTGCATGGATCGACGATGGCGGGGCCCTGCGCGTGGGCCCGCTCTCGGCCGGTGCGGATCCCGGGCCGGCCTGTTACGGACGTTCGGATGGCGCAACGGTGACCGACGCGAACGTCGTTTTGGGACGGCTGCATCAGACGCATTTGGTCGGAGGAACGTTTCCGATCGATGCGCGGCGCTCACGTGCGGCAGTCGAAACACTGGCCTTGCAATTGGGACTTTCGATCGAAGCGACGGCCGCCGGAATCATCACGCTCGTGGATAACGAGATGGCGAAAGTCTTGCGCATCGTAACGGTGGAACGCGGACTCGATCCGCGCGAGTTCGCGATGGTCGCATTCGGCGGCAACGGTCCCTTGCATGCGTGCGCACTCGCCGACGAATTGGGAATATCGCGCGTGCTGGTTCCACGTAATCCCGGCGTATTCTCGGCACACGGTCTTCTGGTGGCCGAAATGCGAGCTAGTTTTCTTGCACCGCTGATGCGGGAGGCATCCTCACTCGAGTATTCGGAACTTGAAACGCTTTTCGAACGGCTCGAAATCCGCGGCCGCGCGGCGCTTCGCGATCAAGGCGTCGACGAACGGCGCATGACGTTCGTGCGTGAATACGACGCGCGTTACCGCGGTCAGAGCTTCGAACTCGACATCGCCGACGGAGGATCGATGACCGGCATTCTCGAGCGATTCCATGCTAAACACGAGCGTCGTTACGGCTATGCCGTGCGCGACGAACGCGTCGAACTTGTGAATGCACGGCTGACCGCAGTCGGGACGGTTGAGTCGCCCGCCGACATTTTCGGATTTGCCGATGTGCTGTCGGCGGCTTCCGACGAACCCGCCGCGCGCCGAGTATTCATCGAAGGCGAGTTTTGCGACGTACCGGTGTATTCGCGGACGTCGGTTCCGTCGTCGCTTGCGGGACCGGCGCTGATCGAGCAGTACGATGCATGCACGTACGTTCCGCCCGGATGGCTCGCTCGTAACGGTGACGTGCTCAGGCTGGAGCGCAGAGCGTGAGTCCGTCCGAAAATCTGGGCGATTGGGTAATCCGGCTGCTGGATCGCCAAATCTCCGAAGCTGACCGCGCATTGCGGCGTCTCCGTGCGAAACCGCATTCGCGCAAACGCATTCATGCGGCCCGTAAAAAGCTTGCGCGGCTTCTCGCGAGCGCGAACGATTTTCGTTCGTGCATCGGCGACGAAGCGATTCCGTACGACCGTATTCGCGCGCTGCACAAGCGCTTGGGGCGCGTACGCGATGCCGACGTGCACCTGCAGCGCCTGCGCGCGTATCGCAAAGGCGCCGCGACGATCGAACGCGCCGAGCAGCAGCCCGCGCGCAGCCGCATCCGCGAACAGCGCAGCAAGGCGCGTAAAAAACTCGCAGCATTGATGAAGACGCCGTGCATCCGAGCGAGCGGATGAACCCGCGCGCGGTTGCGTTCGACCGCCGAAGCGATCCGAGCGACGCGCTGGCGCGCTTGATCGCCGTTCGTTTTGCCGAACTGCTGACGCGGGCCGGCACGCTTGCGTCGGAAAACGACGACGAGCGTTTGCACGCGCTTAGGCTCGCCGGTAAACGCTTGCGCTTTTCCATCGAAGGCGCGAACGCGCAGTTTCCGCAGCTCGGGACTGCTTTGAATCGGATCGAACAGTTCGTTTCGGCACTGGGCGACGTGCACGATTGCGCGCTGCTGGCCGGAGTCACCGAGGACACTGGTACCGGCACGCGATTGCGAGCGCAGCTGCTGGAGGAGCGAGCGCGGCACCTGGTCCGCGCGCGACACTTGTGGAGAAACGCATTCGCCGAAGGCGGGCCGTTCGAGGCGCTCATACGCTTGAGCGGATTCGATCGTTTGCGATGAACGCCGATCCGATCGTGACTGAAATCATCAAAAAATCGCTCATCTACGCGAGCGAAGAAATGGGCATTGCCGTTCGCAATAGCGCGTACTCGCCGAACATCAAAGAACGCCTGGATCATTCGTGCGCGCTTTTCGACCGGCGCGGCCGGCTGATCGCGCAGGCCGAACACATCCCGGTGCACTTGGGATCGCTGCCGTGGGGCCTTCGCGCGACGCTGGCGGTCGTCGAGCGCGATCACGCGGGCATGGCGCAGGACGAAATGTGGGTCGTAAATGACCCGTACGTTTCCGGAACGCATCTCAACGACGTCACCGTCGTTCGCCCAATCTACTTCAAAGGCAGACCGGTTGGATATGCTGCCAATAAAGCCCATCACACCGATGTCGGAGGAATGGTGCCCGGTTCGATGTCGGCCGATGCGCCCGAACTCTTCGCCGAAGGGCTCATCGTGCCGCCCATGCGCGTAGTTCGCGGCAACGCCGTCGTTGCCGAAACGGTCAACCTCTTCCGAGCGAATTCGCGCACGCCTGATGCGCGCAGCGGCGACCTTCGAGCGCAGCTTGCCGGCAACTATACGGGCGAGCGCCGCATGCTCGAACTCTTCGAACGCTATGGCGAGTCGTCGGTAGAATATGCGATCGAACGGATATTGTCCGAGAGCGAGCGGCGCATGCGTAAAGCGCTGCGCGCGCTCGGTGAGGGCACTTTTCTAAGTTCCGACGCGCTCGAGGATCGCAGCGGAGAGCCGACACTGAGAATCGCATTGCGTTTGGAGCTGCGCGACGGAAGCGCGCACTTCAATTACGACGGTACCGCCGCGCAAGTGCCGTATCCCATGAACGCCGTTTACGGCGTAACGCTTTCAGGCGTGTACTATGCGCTGCGGGCGGTGACCGATCCGAGCATTCCGATGAACGAAGGCTGCTTTCGTCCCGTTTCAGTCGAGGTTCCCCTCGGCACGCTGCTCAACCCGCGACGCCCCGCACCGGTATCGGGGGGCAACGTGGAAACGAGCACGCGCAACGCGGACGTCGTGCTGGCGGCACTCGCAAAAGCGGCGCCGGATCGCGTGCCGGCCGCGAGCGGAGGAACGATGAGCAACGTGATGATGGGCGGCACGCGCGCGTCCGGGGAAAGCTGGGCGTTTTACGAAACGAACGGCTGCGGCATGGGAGCGCGCCCGACGAGCGATGGTATTTCCGGCATTCAATGCCACATGACCAATACACTCAATACGCCGATCGAAGCCATCGAACGCGATTTCCCATTGCGCGTAACTCGATACGAATTCGCCGACGGAACCGGCGGTACGGGAGCATACGCCGGCGGGGACGGACTCATCCGCGCAATGCGGCTTACCGACGGAACGGCGGTCGTTTCGCTGCTGGCCGACCGGCATACGGTAGCTCCGCCCGGTACGCGCGGCGGCACAGCCGGAGCCTGCGGCCGGCACTCCCTCGAGCACATGGGCGTCTCGCGAACGGTTCCCGCAAAAACATCCGCGACGCTTGCTCCCGGCGACGCGGTGACGGTGCAAACGCCCGGAGGCGGCGGCTACGGCTGCGGCGAGGGCTCCGAAGCGGGCGATACGTGACCACCGCACAGCGGCACCGCTTTGCGAACGCCGGCTGCCGCAATGTCTTCGCGCAGTGAGATGCGCTGCTGGTACGTGCTGACCGCGCGCGGAAATTCGAGAACGGGATTGTTCGAAAGCGCCGAGTCGGTATTCAGCTTCGTGATGTCCGGAACGTTTCCGGGCCGATGTTCTGCAAGACCGGCGTTCGTCAGCGAGTCCGGCGCGCTCGTCGGCGAATCGCTCGGGCGGCTCGGTGTGCCATTGACTCCGACGGTGTTTTTCGTTTCCGGCATGTTGAGCGCGCGATCGTAGTCGTGTCCCGCAGCCTGCAATTCGCCAAGCTGCTGCGTATCGACCAATCCCGAAATAAGGTCGAGCACGCTCTTTTGCTCTTCGAGCACCGTCAGCACTTGCGAGCGGAGCGCGACGATTTGCTTGTCGTCCTTATTCACCGGCCGCACCGGAAACGTCGACGTGTTTCCCAGCAGCGATTCGGTCTGCGCGACGTTTTGCACCATCGGTCCGATCAGGTTTTCCAAGTGCAGCACGTCCAAATCTTCGGCTGCATTCGAGCCGCTATGCAGCGATGCCGCATGATCTTTTGCGAATTGCGTAAAGGCCGGTTTACTCGCGGCAATGATCCGGTCGTTGTCCAGGACGTGACCGATTGCCGGACCGATGTTCCGGCGTAGCGCACTGCAGAACGGAGTCGAAATTACGTGTCCGATTTCTTTGAGCGGCGTCGGAGCCGGCGAAGGAGCGGCGGCCGGCGCGGGAACCATCGATAACGCGCCTAAGGACAGCGCAGCTACGAATGCACTAAACATGGCACTCACCTTAGTGCCGCCGCGGACCGTGGCCTGCTCGCCTTGCTAAGCCGGGGGCCGGCGATCACCGGAGTTGGAACGCCCAGAGTGCGGCCCTGAGAAATCGCAACCCATCCGGCATGCTTTCAGAACCGTGTCTAACTGCGCCGGCGTCAGCGACTTTGCATCGAACGAACACCCGACCATCTCGGCTCGGTCAAAAACGACGCCGCTCAAATTCGCGCCGGTGAAATCACATCCGGTCAAGGTGGCGCCGGAAAATGTGGCGCCCTGCAGATTCGCCTTCGTAAAGGTTCCGCCCATGATCTTGGCGTTCCTAAAGTCGGCGTTCGATAAATCTGCGCGCGTGAAATCGACGCCCGTTAGGGTCTGCCCGCGAAAGACGTGACCCGCCAGATGCAAGGCCGTCAGATCGCAACCGACACACCCTTGCGTGCTAAGGTGTGAGAATGCAAAGCCGGCTGCAAAGCTCTGCTTGATCGTCGAACTGATATTCTTTGAGAAGTCGGGCGGGAAGAACGC
>JALYTZ010000277.1 GCA_030854025.1 Vulcanimicrobiota bacterium | reverse complement strand
TGCCCCAATCGACCGCGTCCTGTGCAATTTTTTCGAGCCGCGAATCGACGGTCGTGTAGACTTGCAGTCCACCTTCGTACGTTGCCTGCTTGCCGAAGGTCTTTTCCAGCTGCGAAATTGCGTATGTCGTAAAATACGGATCGTCATAGCCTTGCAGTCCCGCCGTCCGCTGCCCGGAGAGTTCAAGCGGCGCGCGATAGGCTTCGTCTGCTTGCGCGCGCGTGATGTAGCCGCTTTGCGCCATGCGATCGAGTACGTGACGCTGGCGTTCGCGCGACAACCTCAGATTCACGTACGGCGAATAATCCGATGGGGCGGCGACAAGACCCGCAAGCAGCGCAGCCTGTCCGGTGGACAGGGTTGAAACGCCCCGGCCGAAGTAGGCATGCGCCGCCGCATCCACGCCGTACGCCCCGGACCCCAGATAGATCAGGTTCAAATAGCGCTCGAGGATTTCGTCTTTCGTGTAGTAGCGCTCGATCTCCATGGCAAGCAGCGCTTCTTGAATCTTCCGCGAAATCGTCTGCCGATCGTTCAAAAACAGTCCGCGCGCGAGCTGCTGCGTGATCGTCGAGGCACCCTGTTCCAAACGCTTATGCGTAAAGTCCGCAAGCGATGCGCGGACGATGCCGCCGAAATCGACGCCGTGATGATAGTAAAAATTATGATCTTCGCTCGCGATGAACGCATCCCTGACGTCGGCCGGAATCTTCGCGATCGGCACCCAAATGCGGTTCTGTTTGTATAGCGACGCGAGCTGCGTTCCGTCGCGCGCGTAAATGCGGGTAGAACGGGCGGGCTGGTAATCGGCCATGCGGCTGATGTCGGGCAGATTGTGCGAGTACGCCGACACCATGCCGGCAACCGTCCCGACGGCGAAGAGCAGGATCAGAAACGCGCCGATCAGCACCGCCCGAAGGACGCGCATGGCGGTCGAGGGCCGCTTGCGACTACGTCGAGGCATGATGCGCACCGATGGCGGAGAGAACACCGTTTACGAAGCGTCCCGAGTCCTCGGTCGAAAACTTCTTCGCTAGCTCAATAGCTTCGTTGATGACGACCGCGCGCGGCGTTTGCGGATGGTACTGCAATTCGTACGTTGCCATGCGCAAGAGCAGCCGGTCGATGGTCGGTAAGCGATCGATCGTCCAACCCTGCAGCAGCGGCGCGAAGATTGCCTCGCTCGCGGCGGCGTGTTCCATCGTTCCAAGTACGAGATTTTTCACGAATAGTCGGTCTGCATTTTCGGCATGGCTTGCAAGGTACTCATCCAGAACGTCGGCGGCTTCACGATGGCCGACTTCGATGGAGAACAGTGCTTGCAGCGCCAGCTCGCGGGCCATTCGGCGGGAAGGCATCGTGTATTACCTTTCCGCGGCCACGGCTGTTTGCGCGAGCAGCAGCCGCGGTAAGAAATCGATCCCGTAGCGGCCGCTGCGGAACTCGTCGGTGCCGAGTATTTCCAAACATTGCGCGATGGTCGTGTTCACACCCTCGATTGACGTTTCGCGAAGCGCGCGTTCCATGCGCGCGATGGCCGATTCGCGCGTGTCGGCGAACGCGACGATCTTTGCGAGCATCGAATCGTAGTATGGCGGAACGGTCGCACCCGAATACACGTGCGTATCGACGCGAATCCCCGGGCCGCCCGGGAAGACGACGCCCGTAAGCGTGCCGGCCGCAGGCGCAAAATTGTGATGCGAATCTTCCGCATTTATGCGGCATTCGATCGCGTGGCCCGCCGGCCGCAGGTCGGCTTGCACGTAGCCGAGCCGCTCGCCGGCCGCAACGCGAATCTGTTCTTTCACCAAATCGATGCCGTACACCATTTCGGTCACCGGATGCTCGACCTGAATGCGCGTATTCATCTCCATGAAGTACACCAAGTCGCCACTCACGAGAAATTCGAGCGTCCCCGCGTTGCTGTAACCGACGTATTGACACGCACGTACCGCCATCTCGTGCAGCGACGCGCGCGTTTTTGCCGGCAGGTTCGATGCGGGCGCTTCCTCGATGAGCTTTTGATGCGACGGCTTCTGGATCGAGCAATCGCGTTCGCCCAAGTGAACGACGTTGCCGAACCCGTCGCCGAGTACCTGAACTTCGATGTGGCGCGGCGCGAGAATGAGCTTTTCCATGTAGACGCGGCCGTCTTTGAAACTCGCTTCGGCTTCTTGCGTCGCCCCGGAAAATGCCCGCTCCAATTCATCGGGCGCGTTAACGCCGCGCATCCCTTTACCGCCGCCGCCCGCGGTCGCCTTGAGCAGCACCGGATACCCGATTTCAGCGGCCGCCCTCTGCGCGTCCTCAACCGTGTCTAAAATCCCGGTGCCGGGCGTAATTGCGACGCCTGCCTCTTTCATTACCCTCCGGGCAGTCGCTTTATCGCCCATTGCAGCGATGACGGCCGGTTTGGGACCGATGAACGTGAGCCCATGGTCCGCGCAGATTTCGGCGAAGCGCGCGTTCTCGGCAAGGAACCCATACCCGGGATGCACGGCATCGCAACCGGTAATCAGCGCGGTCGAAATGATGTTCGGTATGTTGAGGTACGATCGCGCCACCGGACCCGGCCCGACGCAAAACGCTTCGCCCGCGTGTCGGACGTGCAGCGACTGACGGTCGGCTTCGGAAAAAATCGCAACGGTCGGCACACCCAACTCGCGGCAGGCGCGATTGATGCGCAGCGCAATCTCACCCCGGTTGGCGATCAGCACTTTTTTAAACACTAGGAGCCTGTAGGGTTATGGCCGTTTTCGGATCCGGGTTGCAGATTGTTCGAAGCGAGGCGCGAAGAGGGAACGAAGCCGTAGCTTCGTGACCGATGAGCAACGATGTCTCCGGGCAATCTGAAGCCCGGAGGCGAAAATGCGCCATAATCCTATAGGCTCCTAACTGCGGTCCATCTCGAAGAGAACCTGGCCGTACTCCACCGGCTGACCGTCGTCAACCTTGACCGACGCGACGCGGCCGGGACCCAGCGAGCGCACGGGGGTCCGAATGCCGAGTGCCTCCACATATGCAAGTTCGCGATCGGCCGTCACGACAAGCCCTTCAAACGGCAGCGGACGGCTGAAGTGAAAAATCCCGACCAAGTCGGCTTTGATCGATTCCAGGCGTACCACCGGCTCGATCTCGACGGTGCCATCCTTTAGATCGACGACCGAGGGCGGTCCGCCAAACGCTTTGCGCAGCTCGACGGCGTCCTCGCTGTCGTCTTCGATTCGCAGCCGAATCAGATCGGTAAGCACGAACGCCTCCGCAAGCGCGCGAATACGCTCGGTAAGACGCGCCGAGGCGACGGATGGCTCTTGGCTAGCGTCATCCTGAGA
>JALYTZ010000262.1 GCA_030854025.1 Vulcanimicrobiota bacterium | reverse complement strand
AGCGCTTTCCATCGGCAGGCTCGCTGTTCGCCCGACCCAACGCGGCCCCTGGTATTCTTATCAATGAATGATAAGAAAGGGCGCCATCTGTTCGATCCGGCGATCCGTGATGCCGGAGACATCCAGCAGCTCGTCCAGGGAATTGAAATTACCGTTGATAGCCCGATACGTTACGATGCGCTGCGCCAGCGTGTCGCCGATGCCGGGCAGCTGCGCGAGGGTCTGCGCGTCGGCGGTGTTGATGTCAACGGATTGCATCGGCTCCGCAGGTGCCGCGCGTCGACGTTTTTTGGCGCGCGTGGTTCGCCGCGTACGCGCCCGGCGGTACGGCCGGACGGCTCCGTCACCAATGCGGGGAACCGCGACCTCTTCGCCATCGCTCACCTTCTCGGCGAGATTGACCCCAACGGGATCTGCTGCGGCGGTCAAGCCGCCGGCCAGCCGCATCGCGTCGGCCGCGCGCGCGCCAAGCTTCACTTCGTAGAGGCCGGGCTTCGCGACGGCGCCGGCGACATAGATCACGAGCGATTCGACCGCGGGTGCGACTCGGCGCGCGCGCGTAACGCCGTGCGCGTTGGCGGGCGCGCGCGCCGTAGAAAAACCGGCAGCGTGCGGGACCGGATGCCAGATCGCTAAAACCGCGAGCACGGCAAGGGCGCCGAGAATCAAAAAGCGCGTCATGGTCGTCATTCACCCTGAAGCGCACACGCGGAAAGGGTTGCGCGGCTGTGCCCGGTATCCCAAGCCTTCAGCTATGGCCGAGACATACGACTTCCGTTCCGTCGAGCGAAAATGGCAGAACCGCTGGCAAGAGCACGAACTCTATCGCGCCGCCGACGACGACGCGCGTCAAAAGTACTACGTGCTCGAAATGCTGCCGTACCCGTCGGGCGATTTACACGTCGGTCACGCGAAGAACTACACGATCGGCGACGCGGTCGCGCGAATGCACCGCATGCTCGGCTACAACGTGCTGCACCCCATGGGCTGGGACGCCTTCGGACTGCCGGCGGAAAACGCGGCTATCGCCCGCGGCATCGATCCGAACGTGTGGACTCGCGAGAACATCGCCAACATGCGGCGGCAAATTCGCCTCATGGGTACGGGCTACGACTGGTCGCGTGAGATAACCACCTGCGATCTGTCGTACTATCGTTGGAATCAATGGCTGTTCTTACGACTCTACGAGCGCGGTCTCGCCTACAAACGCGAAGCGCCGGTCAATTGGTGCCCGCACGATCAAACGGTGCTGGCAAACGAACAGGTCGTGGACGGCAAGTGCTGGCGATGCGGACATTCGGTCGAGCGACGAAACCTCTCGCAATGGTTTCTCAAGATTACCGACTACGCCGATCGACTCGTCGACGACATCGAAACGCTCGACGGCTGGCCCGAGCGCACGAAAACGATGCAGCGCAACTGGATTGGACGCAGCGAAGGCGTGCAGTTCTCGTTCGCCGTCGAAGCGCGCGAAGCGACGATCGGCGTCTTCACCACGCGGGTCGACACGTTGTTCGGCGTGACGTATCTTGCGATCGCTCCCGAGCATCCGCTGGTCGCGACCATTGTAACGCACGCACAACGTGCCAACGTCGAACGATTCGTGATGAGCCTGCGCTCGAAGTCGGAGCTCGAACGAACGAGCCTGATGGAAAAAGCGGGTGTCTTCACCGGCGCATATGCAATCAATCCGCTCTCGCACGAACGCGTGCCGATTTGGGTCACCAACTACGTACTCGCCGAATACGGAACCGGCGCGGTGATGGGCGTTCCCGCGCACGATGCGCGCGATTTCGATTTTGCACGAAGCCACCACCTACCGATCGTACCGGTCGTCGCGTCCGCAGGCGCCGACACCGAAGCTCCGCTCGAAGCCGCGTTTCTTGATGACGGACGTTTGATTGCGAGCGGCGATTTTACCGGCATGTCGAGTGCGCGAGCGCGCGACTCTATTGCATCTCGGCTAGCGGCGCTCGGCATCGGCAAGGTGACGAAAAACTATCGCCTGCGCGACTGGCTCGTTTCGCGCCAGCGGTACTGGGGCACGCCCATTCCCATCGTCTACTGCGAACGCGACGGCGAAGTGCCGGTTCCAGACGCGCTGCTGCCGGTGCTGCTTCCCGCCGACGTGCCGATCACCGGCGAAGGCTCGCCGCTCGCGCGCGACGCGCAATTCATGCAAACCGTGTGCCCGAAATGCGGTGGTCCGGCTCGACGTGAGAGCGACACGATGGACACGTTCTTCGAATCATCGTGGTATTATCTGCGCTATCTCGATCCCGACAATCGAGAAGCGCCGTGGTCGCGCGAAAAAGCCGATGCATGGGCTCCGATCGACCAGTACATCGGCGGCGCCGAACACGCAGTGCTGCACCTTCTATACTCGCGATTTTTCTACAAGTTCTTTCACGATAGCGGGTGGGTAAGCGGCGCCGACGAACCATTCACCCGTCTTTTTCATCAGGGCTTCGTGCTCTATAACGGCGAGAAAATGTCGAAGTCGCGCGGCAACGTGGTCGGCGTCGACGAAACGGCCGAAACCAACGGCGTTGATGCGATGCGCCTATTCGTCCTCTACGTCACGCCGCCCGAAGATACGGGCGACTGGACCGAAGAAGGCATCAGCGGACGCGTGCGCTTCATCAGCCGCGTCTGGCGCGCGTGCAAACCGTTCTTGCAACGTGCGAGCGGCGTACCTCTGCAAGAGCTGCCGCCCACCGAGTCGAGCGAAGAAAAAACGCTGCTGCGCGCGGTTCACGTTGCGTCAAAATCGGCGATCGACGAAACGCTGACGCGACGTTTTCACTACAACGCCACGATCGCGAAGCTCGATGAGTACGTGAACGCGCTGACCACGTTGGGAAAACTCGCGCCGAATTCGCCGGTGGTGGGATATGCCGTTCACGCGCTTCCGCTGGTCATCGCTCCGTTCGCGCCGCACATGGCCGAAGAGCTGTGGGAGGGCCTGGGGCATGCTGAGTCGGTGCATCTCCAGGCTTATTTGCGGCCGGACGAACGCGCACTCGCCGTTGACGAGCTGACGCTCGTCGTGCAAGTGAACGGCAAGATCCGCGCTCGCGTGCAAATAGCACCCGGACTTTCAGAGGAACAGGCAGTTGAGTTCGCGCTGGCACAAAGCGGCGTCCAAGCGCATATCGACGGCAAACAAATCCGCAAACGCATTTTCGTCCCTGACAAACTCCTAAACATCGTCGTCGGATAACTGAACGATCGTCCCGAGGCTGCACGTCAGCATCGCGGCTTGACGTGGTTTCTGCTCGACTCGATCACGTGCAGCACAGCGTCAACCACTGCCTGTGGGCGTTCAAGCTGAATGTAATGGCCGACACCGGAAATTACGCAACTCACGCCGAGGCGGGAAGACGCCGCATCGCGCGCACGCATCTGTTTCCAAAGTCGGGTGTCTGCTGCGATCTGCGCGGCGCTTGTTCCCCGTGCCGCGCCCTGCGCTTCAGCCGCGACGGCGGCCAAGACAATAAGCGGCAAATTGCCGTATGCGCGCTGGGCTTGCTGGACTGCTCGCGCATCTCCGTGGACGTTCGCCATCTCCGAAAAAATCGCATCCCACATGGGGGCCGATGTCGTGTGCCGCAATTCAATTCGCTTCAAGGCTGCCGATTCGTCGTTGTGCGGCGCTCCAACACAAGCGTCCCCCGATTTCAACGCCTCGCGGCGCGCCTTCTGATCGCAGAGTCGAACGAATGCGGCGTTAGCTCTCTCCTCCTG
>JALYTZ010000259.1 GCA_030854025.1 Vulcanimicrobiota bacterium | reverse complement strand
CGACCGATGCGCCCTCGAAGTTTCCCACGATTGCACCGCGATACATCACCGCGATGCGATCGGACAGCGCGAGAATCTCGTCAAGCTCGAACGAGATGAGCAGAACGGCAGCACCCGCGTTGCGCGCTTCCATCAACCGGGATTGCACGAGCGCGGTCGCCCCGACGTCGATGCCGCGCGTCGGCTGATACGCAAGGACGAACTGCGGATCGTTTGCGAGCGCGCGGCCGACGACGATCTTTTGCTGATTGCCGCCGGAAAGCGTTCGCACCGGCGTGTCGAGCGATGCGGCGCGCACGTCGAACCGTTCGACAATCGATCGCGCACGTTCGCGTGCGGCCGCTCGATCGATCAGCGCGCCCTTGCGAATCGGCGGCGACTGCTGGCTGCCGAAGACGGCGTTATCGACGAGCGACCATCCCAGCACGAGCGCCTCGGTATGGCGGTCTTGCGGAACGATACCGGTCGAATCGGGAACCTCGATCGTTCCGCGATAGGGAATCATTCCGGCGATCGCATCCGCCAGCGTCGTCTGTCCGTTTCCCTCCACGCCCGCGATGCCGACGATTTCTCCGGCACGAACGTCAAGCGAAATATCCTCAACGGCCGTGCGGCCCGATCCGGCACGTACGTTGCGCGCGGAAAAGCACGGCCTTGGGACGGTTGCGGCGCGCTCGACGACGCGCGGAAGGTCTCCGCCGACCATCGCGCGGGCAATTTCAGAAACGTCGGTGTGCGCGGTATCGAAGCGCGCGACGATTTTCCCGCTGCGCATGACCGAAACGCGGTTGCTGTACGCGATGACTTCTTGAAGTTTGTGCGTCACGATCAGAACCGCCGTTCCCCTTGAGGCAAGCCGTTCGATCGTGCCGAAAAATGCAGCGATTTCCGCAGGCGCAAGCGCCGCGGTCGGTTCGTCGAGCAGCAGCACCGCCGGATCGCGTTCAAGTTCACGCAGCAGTTCGACGCGCTGCGCGATGCCGACCGGAAGTTCGTCGACGTACGCGTCCGGATCGATTTCCAACCCGTTGGCGCGCGCAAGTTCGAGGACGCGCGCGCGGCCGGCATTGGAGTCGATGCGCCAACCTTTGTGCGGCTCGCGGCCCAGAAGAATGTTCTGCCAAACGCGCAGGCGGCCGACGAGTTCGAAGTGTTGATGCACGAGGCCGACGGTGCCCGACGTTTCGATCGTTCCAGCATCCGCGCGGATTTCGCCGTACGCAATGTTCGAAAGCGTCGACTTGCCCGCGCCGTTTTCGCCGACGAGCGCGTGAATCTCGCCCGGCAGCACGTCGAGGTCTGCGCGATCGACCGCAATGACGCCCGGATATGCCTTGCAGATTCCGCGCAGCGAAAGCGCGGCAACGGGCCGGCTTAGAGTTTGACCGGTTTCCAGCTCGAGAGTTCCTCCCGTGTCGACGGAGGGACGATCGTGCCGCCGACGATCGCATTCTTCAAGCGGGCTATGCGCGCAATGTTTGCCGCACCGATGGCTGCGCGCGTGTACTGGAAATCGGTCAGACCAACGCCGTTTTGCTTCAGGCCGAGGACGATGTGACCGCTCGTTGGACGCTTGTCCTTGAGCGCTTTGGCGATGTCGAAAACGGCCACGTCGACATGTTTGACGACCGAGGTGAGAACTTTGCCTTTGACGAGTGCGTCCTGATTGGAATCGACGCCGATGACGTAATCGTTCGCGCGGCTCGAAACCGCGTCCATCGCGCCCAAGCCGGCTTTGCCGGCCGCCGCGTAAACGATGTCGGCGCCGCCGCTGAAGAGCACGTTCGCGAGTTCCTTCCCCGAGGCGACGTCGTCGAACGAGTTCACGTACTTTACGTCCACCTTTGCATTCGGATCGACCTGATGAACGCCGGCCGTGAACCCGGCTTCGAACTTACGCAGCAGCGGAATGTCCTGACCGCCTAAAAATGCGACGTGGTGAGTTTTGCTCACCAGCGCGGCCAAGGCGCCGGCCAGAAACGATCCGTCCTCTTCTTTGAACGTAACCGAAACGACGTTGGGGTCGCTAACCACGGCGTCGATGATCGCGTAATGCTGTTTTGGATTCGCTGCTGCGATCGTATCGAGGTCCTTGTTCATCAAGAATCCGATTGCGTAAATCATGTCGATGTGCGAATCGGTCAACGCCGAAAGATTCGGCTGGTAATCCGCGGCAGAGTGCGATTGCAGCACTTGTATGTGCGCGCCGAGCGCATCGCGCGCGTGTACGAGTCCCCGATACGCCGAATCGTTGAACGACTTGTCGCCCAACCCGCCGACATCGGTCACCATGCCGAGCGTCAACTGTCCCGGGCGCGCCGCCGTGTTCCGATGGCCGCAGCCCGGCAGCAGCAACGCAAACGCAATCGCGACGACGAGTGAAAGAATCGCCCTGTGCTTCATTCGAGAATCTTGGCAGTGACGGGACCTGAGGCCTTCGCCCCGAAGGCGCACGCGATGAAGGCACTGGATCTGACGCGACGGCCGCCCCGTCGATGGACCGAGCAGCTCGGCGGGATCCGCTGGCTGCCGCGCTTGCTCGACAAGACGCGCGCGGCGCTCGCCGGAACGCTGGGGCCGTATCTCTACGGCCAAAGCCCCATCGACCGCGCGCTGCTACGCCGCCTTGGGATCGGCTACCGGCAATTCACGGCGATCGTCGCAAAAGCGCCCGACGATGCCGGCGTTCTCGCGGCGTTGCAGGCGTCTACGCCGCAAGGGCTGGAAGACGCGCGCGCGTGGAGCGCGACACTTCCGCGAATGCACCGCGCGTTTCTGTTCGTGCTCGATCTCGACGACGGATACCTGAGCGGCGGCTGGCACCTGCTCAAAGCCCCGACGAACGTTGTGGCAAATGCGTTCACGCGCTGGCTTAAGCGGCGCTTCCCATCGCGAGCCGTCGATCCGTGAGTTTGAATGCGCGGCTGACGATCGCCATCAAAATCCTCGCAATCGTCGTGCTGGCTGCGATCGTGCTCACGGGGTTCTTAGATTTTCTCGGACACGTGCGAACCGTTGCCACGATCATCGTCGGTGCGATCTTCCTGTGCTACGTGATCTATCCCGCGGTGCGCGGGCTCAACCGGCAGCTCCCGTTGTGGGCGTCGATTCTGATCGTGTACGCGATCGTGCTGGCGTTTATCGCGGCGGCTCTTGGATTCATCGTTCCCGCGCTCACGGACAACGTCAAGCAATTGATTCACGATGGACCCTATCTAGTGCACAAGGCGCAGACCGCGCTCAGCGATCAGCACAATCCGCTGATCGCGCGCTTGCCGGAGCCGGTCCGCGATTACATCGATAAAATTCCCTCGCAGATCGCTGCGCTACTGCAGCAGTACGGCGGCTCGGCTGCTACCAGCGTGCTCGGCGTCGTCGTTTCGATCGTCTCGATTTTGGCGCTTTTTATCGTCATTCCGGTGGTGGCGCTCTACATTCTGCTCGACGTCGAGGCGATGCGCGCAGCGGTGATCGGTTCCGTACCGCTCGGCGCACGCCCGAAGCTGCTGACGATCGTGGCGCAGATCGATACGGTGGTGGGCGGTTTCATTCGCGGTCAACTGCTCGTTGCCGCCATCGTGGGCGCGCTCGTCATGATCATGCTGACGATTCTGCACGTCAAATACGCAATTCTAATCGGCGCAATCGCCGGTATTCTCGAAGTGATTCCGTACGTGGGCGCGATCGTCGGCGCGGTGCCGGCCATTCTTATCGCGCTGTTCACGAACGGACTGGGGAATGCGATCTTCGTGCTGATCGGTTTCGTCGTCATCAATCAGCTCGAAGGACATATCATCTCGCCGTTCATCGTGAGCGAGAGCGTTGGTCTTTCACCGCTAGCCGTCATCGTCGCACTCCTTGCCGGCGGAGAGCTATTCGGTCTGCCGGGGCTGCTGCTCGGCGTGCCGGTTGCGGGAGCCATCAAAGTGCTGCTTGCCAACTTCGTACCGGCTCAGGTTCCGTACGTGCCCGAACCGCCCGCACCGCGCTTGCCTCGGCGCTTGCGCATCGGACGCAAGCGCACGCGATAGGCGCCCCCTCGAAAAGCGCGAAGGCATCGGCGTGAGCACTTCCGTCGCGCCCCATCCGATCGCACGCGTCGACATCATCGGCGTTCCCATGGACCTGGGCGCCAGCCGACGCGGCGTCGACATGGGACCGTACGCGGTTCGCTATGCGAAGCTGCACGAACGCCTGCAGAAACTCGGCGTTAGCGAAATCAACGACCGCGGGAATCTGCACGTGCCGATTCGCGAAGCGCTGATTGCAAACGACGCGCAGGCGAAGTACATCGACGTGATTCGCGATGTTTGCGACGGGCTCGCACGTTTGGTCGAAGCGGCCGTGCGTGAAGGCGGGATGCCGATCGTGCTCGGCGGGGATCATTCGATTGCGATGGGAACGCTCCAGGGACTGACGCGTGCGCGAGGCGTTGCACCGGGCCTCGTGTGGATCGATGCGCACAGCGACATCAATAGCCCGGAGAGTTCCCCGTCGGGCAACGTGCACGGCATGCCGCTGTGGTTCGCATTGCAAAACGGTCTGGCCGATCCAAAACGCACCGTGCAGATCGGTCTTCGCGATGTCGATGCAAACGAGAAGCGAATTCTACGCGAGTCCGGCGTTAAAGCGTTCTCGATGAGCGACGTTGACCGGCTTGGCATGACGCGCGTCATGGAAGAGACCATCGCGATTGCCGGCGCGGACGGCGGAAAGATTCACGTTTCGTTCGATATGGACGGCATCGATCCGAGCGAAGCGCCCGGCACGGGAACGCCGGTCAAAGGCGGCTTGAGCTATCGCGAAGCGCACCTTTCGATGGAAATGCTTGCAGAAACCTCGCAGTTGGGCTCGATTGAAATGGTTGAGATCAATCCGATCCTGGATACGCGCAATCAGACTGCGGTGCTCGCCGTCGGCCTCATCTGCTCCGGTTTAGGTAAATCTATTCTCTAGCATTCGTGCGGGCGTACGGGCTCGCGCGGGCGGGAGCCATGCGCTCTCTGGCGGAGTTTGTTGCCGAACGCGATCCGCAATTGCTTGGCGTGTGCGAAATCGACGCCGGTGACGCGCTCGCATTGGCAACGCGTTTCGCTCGGCAGTGGGCGTACCGAGGGCGGCAGGCGTTGTTTTGGAACGACGCCTTTCACGCGCGCAGCGTTCGCGACGCGTACTTGCCGTTTCGCGCCGCGAAACCGTTCGACCGGCGCGGCTTACTGCGCTTAGAAGGCAGCCTCGGCGCGCGCGAGACGACGCTGTTCGCGACGCAGTTTTCGACCCTTCGCGAGCAGCGCATTCCCGAGCTTCGCTTTGCGCGCGCGCAAGTGCGCGGTACGGGCGCATCGGTGCTGTTTGCGCACCTTGCGCCGCCGCACCGTCGATTCGCCGATTTAGGATACGTTGATGCGAGCGGCGCGCAGGATGGTGACGAACGGCTTTTCGTTCGAGGCTTTCGCGTGGAGTCGGCCGTCCGCGAGGATGCTCCGCGCGGACTGGGCGCACCGCTGCGCGCGACCGTCGCTATAATTTGATAACCGCTTGACCTTCGCAGGTTATTCCGCCGCCGCACACCGCTGCATCCCAGTTCGCATCTGCGAGCAGGGTTTCGATCTGACGTTCGATCTGTGCATCGAGCGGCGGCTGAAAGAGCACCCGCTTCGTGCGACCGTCTTCACCGACGGTCACGAGCAGGGTGACGTGTACCGCGAAGCGGCTTGCGAGCTGCGTGCGCACCGCGGGATCGAGCACCGGCTCCTTGAGATCGGCTCCGAAGGGCATCACCCCGCCGGCTGCGCTGCCGTTCGCCGACGAACGGTCGGCACTGGTCGCGGCCGGTACCGGGCTCTTTACCGGCTCGGCCGGCTGCGCCGAAGCGGTGACGGCGAGGGCAACCTTCGCCGCCGCGCTGGGCGCCGGCGCTGCAATCGTCGACGCAGCTCGCTTGGCAAGGGCTGCGCCGTTCTGCGGCACCGGTTTCCGCGCTGCGATGCGGCGGTTCGCGGAGAGTTCCGCCCGCACGCGCGCGAGCCGCACGTGCGGTGAGCGCTCGCGCGATGGAGCCGGTTTCGCGATGAAGGCCTCGGCACGCGCCGGGCGCGCGATGCGAATCCGCAGCAGCTTCGAAAACGAAATCGTCGTAATCGGCTGGGGACCCGTCGACTGAACCCGTTCCCAGGTGGGAAGAACCAAGGCCACGAGCGCGTGAAGGCACAGCGATGCGATCAGCGCGCGCCGAAGAAGCGAATTGCGATTCCAGGAGCGTTCCATCATCATCACCGTGGGGTACGTAAACGCACGTTCAACCACGGTCGTGACTTCCCTTACGTCTTTAACAGAAAGAACAACTTGCACGACACCAACATCGTTTTGTACCAGGCCGAGTGGTGCCCGTACTGCGCTCGGGTCCGGGCAAAACTTACCGACCTGCTGCTCGATTACAAAATCGTCAACGTTCCGCGGGATCATAGCGAACGGGACGTCGTGAAAAAGATTTCGGGCCAAACCGGCATACCCGTGCTGGTCGACGGCGACACCACGCTCGACGACGACGATGCGATCATCCCGTATCTCGAAAAAACGTACGCTAACGGAAAGCGATAGCGGCGGCGACCGCAGCACCGCACGCCGTCGCCGCGAGGTTGACGGCGTCGTTGTTCATCCAGGCGGCACCGCGCACGGGCAGCGTGGCCGCTCCGCAGCGGTGCGGGTCGGTTTCGCACGGCTCGCGGCAGGCCGGACAGTAGCGCAGCTCTTGCACGAGCGCCCCGAGAACCGAGTCGAGTAGGGCGCCTGAGAATCCGCCCGCGACCACGGCGGTAAAAGGCGCGATGCCGGCGCCCGCTGCAACGCCCGCGACCGCAGCGGCTCCGGCGGC
>JALYTZ010000122.1 GCA_030854025.1 Vulcanimicrobiota bacterium | reverse complement strand
ACACGACGCACGTGCTCAGTGCGAGCGCCTGGCTCAAACGCCAAATTATCGAAGGCTCGGGTGACGTCATGACGCTGCCGGAAGCCGGATTCGATCTCGACCGGCGAACCGCGGTGCCGGTGTAGTGGCCGGTCACGTTCGCGTGCGCGATGTGGAGTGCGACGGCGGCCGCATCCGCGTTTTGACGTTGGACAATCCGCCGGTCAACGTGCTCTCATTCGCGTTTTCGGCGGATCTCTTGCGCGCGGTGGAAGAGGCCGAAGCCGAGCCGGCCGTTCGAACGATCGTCTTCACCGGTGCGAACGGGCTATTCAGCGCCGGCGCCGACGTGAACGACTTCGAAACGGTTCCGACCTCGCAAACCAAAACCGTGCGCGACGTCATCGCGGCGGTGGAACGCGGCGAGAAGATCTACATTGCCGGGATCGCCGGGGTGGCGATGGGCGGCGCGTTCGAACTCGCGCTCGCATGCGACTATCGCCTGGCATCGCGCGATGCGAAAGTCGGGCTGCCTGAAATTAAACTGGGACTTCTTCCCGGTGCCGGCGGCACGCAGCGCCTGACGCGGCTGGTCGGCGCGCGGGCGGCACTGGAGATGATGCTCAAAGGCGAATCGGTGAAAGCGCCGGCGGCGCTCGAACGCGGGCTGATCGACGAGATCGTTGAAGGCAACATTGTGGAATCAGCGGTCGCGTTTGCATCGCAAACCAAACTCGAAAAGCGCCGCATCTCGGCGCGCAAGCCGACGATTGCAAAAACCATTCCGAACGCCGCGCTTCCCTATGTCGTCGCGCAGGCGCACCAAATGGTTCCGCCCGAAGACAACGGCGGGTATGCGGCGCACAAGCTGATCGATGCGGTGGAAGCTTCCGTCGAATTACCGTTCCTTCGTGGTTTAGCGCGGGAAGAACGGCTCTTCGAAGAGCTGGCTCGCTCGGCGCCGTCGGCCGCACTTCGGCACATCTTTTTCGCGGAGCGGGAACTTTCGAAAGTGCCCGGACTCGATTCCGCGCAAGCGCGCGAGATCGCGCAAGCGGGCGTCATCGGTGCGGGCACCATGGGCACCGGTATTGCGATTACGTTCGCGCAGGCCGGCATCCCGGTGATCGTCATCGAAACGGCCGGCGCAGCAATCGACAAGGCGCGGCAGATGGTGTTCGGCATGTTCGCGCACCAAGTGCAAAAGGGCCGCTTGACGCAAGAGCAAGCCTGGAAGATGGGTCAGTCGATTCGCTTCACAGCCGACTACGGCGAGCTGGCGAGTGCGGACGTGGTGATCGAGGCCGTGTACGAAAACATGGACGTGAAGAAAACCGTCTTCGCGAAACTCGACGCGGTCGTCAAACCCGAAGCAATTCTCGCCACGAACACCTCCACGCTCGACATCGATGAAATGGCGTCGGTCGTGAGCCGTCCCGAGCGGTTCGTGGGACTGCACTTTTTCGCGCCCGCCAACATCATGAAGCTGCTCGAGATCGTCAGAGGCGCGAAAACCTCGCCCGAAACGCTCGCGACCGCGTTTGTCCTTGGTAAAAAGCTGCGCAAGGTCGCGGTGCTCTCGGGCAATGCGTTCGGATTCATCGGCAACCGCATGCTGTTCGATTACGCGCGCGAAGCGGTCGGCTTGGCTGAAGAAGGCGTGCCGCCGCAGCGCGTCGATGCGGCGATGAAACGATTCGGTTTTGCGATGGGACCGTTTGCCATGTTCGACCTCTCGGGCGTCGACGTGATGTGGCACATCGCAAAGGCGCGACCGGACATGAGCGCGTTCCGCACCGCAATCGTCGATCGTTTGGTCGAAATGAAGCGCCTCGGTCAAAAAACCGGCCGCGGCTTTTACGCCTACGACAAAGCCGCCGGCAAAGGGCGCGAACCGATTCCGGATCCGGACATCGTCGAACTTTTCGCGCGCGAGGCCGCGCAGGCGGGCATCGCGCAGCATCCCGACATCGACGACGCGCAGATCGTCGAGCGGTTGACTCGCGCTCTGACCGATCGCGGCGCACATCTGCTCGACGAGCGCGTCGCGCAGCGGCCGGGCGACATCGATATCGTGTACGTGTACGGGTACGGCTACCCGCCGCATCGCGGCGGACCGATGTGGACGAAGGAGTTAGCTCATGCGTGAAGCCGCGATCGTATCGGCTGCGCGCACACCCATCGGCAAGGCGTTTCGCGGTGCGTTCAACCAGACGCCGGGCGCGACCATGGCCGGACACGTGGTTCGCGCCGCATTCGAACGCGCGCGCCTCGATCCGAACGAGATCGAAGACGTCATTCTCGGCGTCGGCTTGCCGGAAGGCGCGACCGGAAACAATCTCGGCCGCACGGCCGCGATGCGCGCCGGTTTGCCGGTAACGGTTGCGGGCCAAACGGTGAGCCGCTTCTGCGCATCGGGACTGCAAGCCATTTCATCCGCGGCGCAGCGTGTAATCGTCGACGGCTGCGGACCGATCGTTGCCGGCGGCGCCGAGTCGATCAGCATGGTGCAGAACGTCATGAACATGAAAGGGCTGACCGAGGAATGGCTCGCCCGTCACGTTCCCGATCTCTATACACC
>JALYTZ010000214.1 GCA_030854025.1 Vulcanimicrobiota bacterium | reverse complement strand
GCGTGACCCGGGCAGTCGACGTGTGCGTAATGGCGCTTCTTGGTCTCGTACTCTTGGTGCGAGATTGCGATCGTAATGCCGCGCTCTTTTTCTTCGGGCGCGTTATCGATCTCGTCGACGCCGCGGGCCGTAGCCATGCCTTCCGTCGAGAGACAATGGGTGATCGCGGCCGTGAGCGTCGTCTTGCCGTGGTCGACGTGCCCCGTCGTGCCGATGTTGACGTGCGGTTTCGTCCGCTCGAATTTAGCCTTCGCCATGTTTCCTCGTTTGGTTCCTTCTGTTTGTGACTTGCCGGTGGGCCCCGGCAGCTAGCGTTACTTCGTAGTTACGCGGGTGTCGGTTTCTTGCCGGCAGCCTTTGCAACGATCTCTTCTTCGACCGACCTCGGAGCTTTCTCGTAGTGCGAGAACTCCATCGTGTACGTCGCGCGACCTTGCGTTGCAGAACGCATGTCGGTTGCGTACCCGAACATCTCCGAGAGAGGAACGTTGGCGAGAATTACTTGAGCGCCGCCCGCTGCCTCTTCGGTTGCCTGAATCATGCCGCGACGCCGGTTGAGATCGCCGTTGATCGCACCAAGATATTCCTTGGGCGTGGTGACTTCAACTTTCATAATCGGTTCGAGCAGAATCGGGCCGGCCGCGCGATTGGCTTCTTTCCAGCCCATCGATGCGGCAATTTTGAATGCCATTTCCGACGAGTCGACGTCGTGGTAACTTCCGTCGAATGCCGTGACTTTGAAATCGAGTACCGGATATCCGGCCAGCACGCCGTTCTGCGACGACTCTTCGATTCCCGACTGAACCGCCTTCGAGTACTCCTTCGGAACGGCGCCGCCGACGATCTTCCACTCGAACACGAAACCCGTGCCGGGCGTCTGCGGTTCGACCCGCAGCCAAACGTCGCCGAACTGACCTTTGCCGCCCGACTGACGGATGAACTTACCCTGTTTCTCGACGGTCTTCGTGATCGCTTCTTTGTATGCGACCTGCGGTTTGCCGACGTTCGCCTCGACTTTGAATTCACGCCGAAGCCGGTCGACGATGATCTCGAGATGCAGTTCGCCCATGCCGCCGATGATCGTCTGCTGCGTTTCTTCGTCGGTACGCATGCGGAACGTCGGATCTTCCTGCGCCAAACGCGTTAGCGCAATGCCGAGCTTATCCTGATCGCCCTTCGTCTTCGGCTCGATCGCCTGAAAGATGACGGGTTCGGGAAAAACGATGTTCTCCAGAATGATCGGATTCTTCTCATCGCACAACGTGTCGCCGGTGCGCGTATCGCCAAGGCCGACGGCCGCGGCGATATCGCCCGCGCCGATCGAATCGATGTCTTCGCGGTGATTTGCGTGCATGCGCAAAATCCGACCGATGCGTTCCTTACGGCCCGAACGCGCATTATACACGTACGAACCTTTGTTCAGCACGCCCGAATACACCCGAAAGTACGTCAAGTTGCCGTAGGGATCGGTCGCGATCTTGAACGCGAGCGCCGCGAAGGGCTCGTTGTCGTCGGCGCGGCGCGTCATGTCCGCGTCGCTCGACGGATCTTTGCCGGTAATGACCTTCGCTTGAATCGGCGAGGGCAGAAACTCGACGATGGCATCCAGCAACGGCTGCACGCCCTTGTTTTTGAACGCGGAACCACAGAGCATCGGAAGCACGGTTCCGGCGATGGTCGCCTTGCGCAGCGCTTCCTTCATCCGATCGATCGGCAGCTCTTTGCCGTCGAAGAACATTTCGAGCAGCTCGTCGTCTTGCTCGGCGATGTTCTCGATCAGTTCTTGACGCCATTTGAGCGCAAGCTCGCGCAGATCGCCGGTCACGTCCTCATGTTCCATCGTCGAGCCGGCATCGTCGGTATAGACGATCGTCTTCATCGTGAACAAATCGACGACGCCCTGGAAATCGTCTTCGGCACCAATCGGTACCTGAATCGGGCACGCGTTCGCACCGAGCCGTTCGCGAATCTTGTCGACGGCATTGAAGAAGTCGGCACCCATCCGGTCCATCTTGTTGACGAAGATGATGCGCGGAACTTTATACTTGTTCGCCTGGCGCCAGACCGTCTCGGACTGTGGCTGCACCGCGGCGACCGAGTCAAAGAGCGCGACCAAGCCGTCGAGCACCCGCAGCGACCGTTCGACTTCGACCGTGAAGTCCACGTGTCCAGGCGTATCGATGATGTTGATTCGCGTACCGCGCCACGTGCAGGCGGTGGCGGCCGACGTAATGGTGATGCCGCGCTCCTGCTCCTGTACCATCCAGTCCATCGTCGCGGCACCGTCGTGCACTTCGCCGATTTTATGCGTGCGTCCGGTGTAGAACAGAATGCGTTCGGTGCACGTGGTTTTGCCTGCGGCGATGTGCGCGGCAATGCCGATGTTGCGCGTGTTTTCGAGTGGGAATTCTCTTACTGCCATGATGTGTGTCTTAAAAAATTACCAGCGGTAGTGGGCAAAAGCTTTGTTCGCTTCGGCCATTTTGTGCGTGTCTTCGCGCTTCTTGATCGCTGCGCCAAGGTTGTTGGCGGCATCCATCAGCTCGGCTGCCAGCTTCTCTTCCATCGAGCGGCCGGCGCGGGCGCGCGCGTAATTGATCAACCAACGCATGGCCATCGCCTGACGGCGATCCGGACGGACTTCCATCGGCACCTGATACGTAGCACCGCCGACGCGGCGCGGGCGCACTTCGACCAGCGGCATCGCGTTCGAAAGGGCCGCCGAAAACACGTCCATGGCTTCACGGCCGGTCTTTTCGGTGACGACTTCGAGCGCGCCGTACGTGATGCGCTCGGCGAGCGACTTCTTGCCCTGCAGCATGACCTTATTAATGAAACGCGCCAGCACTTTGCTGTTGAATTTCGGATCGGGCAGAATCTGCCGCTTCGGAGCCGGACCTTTACGTGGCATCTATGTGTCTCTACCCTTTACTTTTTGGCGGAGCGCTTGGCGCCGTACTTCGAACGGCCTTGTTTGCGATTTGCGGTGCCCGACGTATCGAGCGTTCCACGGATGATATGGTAGCGAACGCCCGGGAGATCTTTCACGCGGCCGCCGCGTACCAGCACGACGGAGTGCTCTTGCAGATTGTGGCCGATACCGGGAATGTATGCGGTCACTTCTTCGCCGTTAGTCAAGCGAACGCGGGCAACTTTGCGCAGCGCCGAATTCGGCTTCTTGGGCGTTACGGTCTTCACTTGCGTGCAGACGCCGCGCCGCTGCGGATTACCGGCAACTTCGAACGTACGCAAGGGCAAGTCGGGGTGTCCCGGCTTAGGGCCAGTCTGAATGACGCGGAACGCAGGCGTCTTGACCTTCTTCTCCGCTTTCTGGCGACCCTTACGAACTAACTGACTGATTGTCGGCATATTCCCCAATGCTGCAGAACAGGGCTGCAAACTACTACACACGCAAATCGGGCCACACCCGGAGGTGGGCCTGAACTACGGCAGTATACCAGGGGTTCACACTTGCGTCAACGTGTTATACGGGCGCCGGGAGCAGCCCGTCCGGCGTTGCGGATGAGCACGATCGACGTGGCAATAACCCACAGAGCGAAGAGCAGTAGACCGACCAGAATGCTCACGATGCCGCCGGGCGCCATTGGGCCTCGGCTAAAGAACACCGTCAGCGATGAGATCGCCGAACCGATGAACGCCACGTAGCCCAGCCAAGCAAGCCAGCGTGGTGCCGAATGATGGATGCGCATGCTCATCGCGCAAGCAAGCAAGAACACGGCAAGCGGCCCGAAGAGCACCGCGCCGCTGAGCGCTGCGGCGCCGTACATCACCGGCAATCCCTGCGCGCCAAGGGTTATGCTTCCTTCGAAGCCGAGCACGGTCTGGAAAATCGCGCCCATGACGGTGATCACGGCGGTCGCCAAGCCCGCGACGAGCGCGTACGTGGGCAGCCCCTCGTCTCGGCCGGGAACCTGGCGCAAGAACGCGCGTAATCCGACGATGAACCAAAGGTAGAACGCGCTCGCGGGAAACGTAAGCCACGCGCCCAAAATCAGCATCGATCGATGGCCGTCAACGTAGGCAGCCAAGTC
>JALYTZ010000184.1 GCA_030854025.1 Vulcanimicrobiota bacterium | reverse complement strand
GACACGACCATCCCGCTGCAGATCGTGCTGGCGAGCGTCAATCTCGAGCGCTGGTCGTCGCCGAACACGTTCGTTCAAGTCGACAACGGCGAAGGCTATCCGCTGGCCAAAAGTTCGAACATGGGGGCGCTGACGTTTCCGCCCGCGCAGGTGACTCCCGAGCAGCGCAAGGTGTATGCGCGGGTGCAGACGTCGCGCGGAACCTTTCTCGTCGAGAGCGAGCTGTTTTCGTCGGGCGCGCGCCGGTTCGTCGCTCGTGTGGGCGAACCGATGGATCAGCTCCAACGTGCCTTTGCGCAAACGCGGCAGGCGTTGATCATCATTATCGCGCTGGCGGTTGCGTTGGTGATTCTGCTTTCGGCTATTCTGGCGTCGCAAGCCGTAAACCCGATCAACGAACTCGCGCTCGCAATGCGCGGCATCGGTTCCGACCGGCTGAACCGGCGCCTGAAGTGGAAGAATCGTCAAGACGAAGTCGGACGTTTAGCAGAAACGTTCGACGATCTGCTCGCGCGGCTCGAAGAAGCGTTCGCACGCGAGCGTCAATTCATTTCGGATGCATCGCACGAACTCAAGACACCGCTCACGTCGATCAACGCGAACGCGCAGATGCTCGTGCGGTGGGGCGATCGCGATAAGGCGGTTCTGCGCGAATCGCTGCAAACGATCGTGCAAGAGAGCGCGGCGCTTGCCGAAATGGTCAACGGCATGCTGACGTTGGCAAAAGCCGATTCGGGAGATGCGATCCCCAAAGAGTTGCTCTCACTCTCGGCGGTTGCCGGTGACGCGGTCCAGGCGACCTCGCAGCGCGCGGTCGAAAAAGGCCTCGATCTGCGGTTGGAAAGCAGTGGAAGCGACCCCGTCATCTACGGCGAGCCGACCCTCGTGCGGCAATTGATCAGCAATCTCATCGATAACGCGATAAAGTTTACCGAACGCGGCGGCGTAACCGTTCGAGTGGGTTCGAACGGCAGCGACGCGTTTGCCGAAGTGCGCGATACCGGGCGAGGCATAGCGGCCGAGGAACTGCCCTTCGTGTTCGATCGCTTTTACCGAGCGGACAAGTCGCGAAACCGCGACGTTCCCGGAACCGGGCTGGGCCTCGCCATCGTGCGTTCGATCGCACGCGTGCACGACGGACGGGTCGAAGCCGAACGCGCGCCCGGCCCTGGCACGGGCACGGTTTTCCGCGCGCATTTTCCGGTCGCGAATGCGGGGACTTAATCTCCTCTAATTTTCATGGGCCGCCCGTCGTTCGATTGTTACAATGAGATGATGCAGGCACGAGCGCTCTTGCTGGCGTTGCTGTTGACCGGAGCGTCCCCGCGAATCGTGCCCGCCGGCGACTCGCCGATTCTCAACGTCCAGGTGCAGCAAGGGTCGGTCACGATACGAACGTGGAATCGTCCCGAGATCGGCATCGAAACGTCAAGCAACCTCGCAGTGCGGCATTTCGCAGCCGATCGGGTTGCGCTGAGCGACGGCTCGATAACGTTTTACGCACAGAGCGTCAATAGTCCGAATGGAACGCTTACCTTGCCGCTCGAAACGTTTTCACTCGCGGCGCTCACGGGAGGGCACGACGCGGTCGACGTTCGATCGATCGACGCGGGCGCGGTGAACGTTCAGATCGACGTGCCGGTGCATGCTGCGCTCGTCGTTTCTCGCGTCGGTCGCGGCAAGCTGACGTTGCTCGATTATCACGCCGGCTTCTTCGCCCTTTCGATCCATACCGGAGCGCTTGTGATGCGCAATGTTAGCGGTATCGGCTACGCGCAAGTCGTTCGCGGCCCGTTCCTGGCCGCAAATTCATCGTTCGATCAGCTTCGCGCTCGCACGGCCGTCGGCAACCTCTACTTCGAGCGCTGCAAAGCTGCCGAAATTCAAGTAACGTCGATTGCCGGATCGATCGTCTACGACGACGGTTCGTTCGAGCCTGGATTGGCGCGATTCGAATCTCTCTTCGGCAACGTCGCGCTGGGCATCGGTTCGGGCAGCGCGCGCATCGGCGCACATAGCTCCAGCGGAAAAATTTTCTCCGACTTCGGCCGGCACGTCAGCGTCGCGAGCGGCACGACCGATGCGGCAGCGACGGTCGGCCATAACGGCCCATTCGTTACCGCTACATCGCAGAGCGGCGCGGTGTACTTGTACGACGGATCGTACCGCCGGCACCGTACCAAGGTCGGAAGCCAATGGGGCCCGATGAATCGCGTCATGCGGCACCGCCGAGCGCCGCAGCCGCACCTCAGAGCAAAAACCGGCGCAACACCGCCACATCCAGCTTGAACGTGTGCTGCGGCAGCACCGCTTCTTGACGGTACGCGCATCGTTCGAAGAACCGCTGGGCGGCGCTTTCGTGCGGCACCAGCGCGCTCATCTTGTGGCAGTTGTAGTATTTCGCGAGATCGGCCGCGCGCTCGAGCAGTTCGCTGCCGATGCCTTCACGGCGCCGTTCCGGAAGCACGGCAAGCTGCTCGACGTGGCATAACGACGCCGCGATCCGCAAGCGCACCGCGCCGGCGGTGACGCCGTCGGCCAGCGCCGCAAGGTCGTGAAACTGTTCGTGCCAGACGACGCTGAAATCGTAGAACGTCTTGAGCGCCTCACGTTCGGTCGCGCGAAAAAATTCGCCGGCGCCTCCGGGTTCTAGTTGCACGATTTCAACCGGCAAAGGCCGCAACCTCGGTTTCAACGTCGAGCAGCATGTTGTCGTGCGCCGCCAGCACGCGCAGGCCCAGTCGCGCCTCGAGTTCGCGCGCAAGCCCCGCGGGATTCGCTTCAAGCATCTTCGTCCCAAAATGCTGCATGACCGCAACTTTTGGGCGCACGCCCGCGATCACGTCGCGAGCCTGATCGAACGTAAGATGGTCGACGTCCATGCCGTCGCGAAAGCGCAGCACGTTGATTACCAGCACGTCGGGTGCATGTTCGCGATAGTCCGCGATCAGGCCGTCGAAAAATCGGCCGCACGGCAGGTACGAAACGGTTCGGCCTTCGTAGCGGAAGTGCAGACCGTACGTCTTGACCGAATGCACGTGCGCGAGCGACGTGCGCACTTCGACGTCGTTAATGGCGTAGGGGCCGCCGCGCGCCTCTAACGGCTGCACGCGTTCGACGAACCGCTGCGCGTATGGAAACACGACCGGTTCGCCTTCGAGCGCATCGAGCGGCGCCAAAACCATACCGCGCTTGGCAAAGCCGCCCGACGTCATCGCTTCGATCATGATGTTGACGTCGTTGGAATGATCCAGGTGCTTGTGCGAAAGCACGAGCGCGTCGAGTTCGCGCGGATTGCAGGGCGGTACGTGCGAGAGCGCGCGAACGAGCGCGCCGGGGCCCGGGTCGACGTGTATCTGCGTGTTCCCAAAGCGCATCCACATGCCGCCCGATGCACGGATCTGACGCGCCACCACGAAGCGTGCGCCGCCGGTTCCCAGAAAAAGTATCGACGATCCCATTCCGGGAAGCGGTTCGCGCGCGCGCCGAAAAATCAGCTAGAGAGCTGCCACCTGCGAGAACGTGCCGCGCAAAATCGGACTCGACGGCCTGCCGAGCCAGCGCTCGAGGACCGTCGCGTAGACGTTGCGGAAATCGGTCGTGAAGGGAAGATTTCCGCTTCCGCCGGTGGTGAGATCGGGATACGAACCGTACATTCCGCCTTTGACGCCTCCGCCGACGAGAAACAGCGGCGACGCCTCGCCGTGATCGGTTCCGGCGCTTGCGTTTTCGGCGATGCGCCGGCCGAATTCGGAGAACGTCATCGTGAGCACGCGTTTATCGTTTCCGTGGGCAGCCAGATCGTCGTAAAACGCCTTTAAGCCGTCGGAAAGTTCGCCCAGCAGCCGGTCTTGCGTGCCTTTCTGATTGACGTGCGTGTCGAACGAGCCATGCTGCACGTAGAGTACGCGCGTACCGGCCTTGCTGCCCACGATCTGCGCCGCAAGCGCGAGCGTGCGGCCCAGGGGAGTCGCCGGATACGACGCGTCGGTTTTGTAACCGGCGATGAGCTTAGGCAGTTCTTCAGAACCCTTTTGCGCGTGATCCTCGATCTGCGCAACGTGCGCCAGATACGGCGAGGCAAACGGCTGGCGATCGTCGGTCAAGAGCTGCGCGTATGCCTTACGCGAAGCGGCGTTGCGGTCGCTCACCAATCCATAGCCGCGAATACCGGCGATTGCCGGAACGTCGGTACGAGTTGCGACGAGCGCTTCGGGAAGCACTTGCGAGAGCGCGACGCCGCCGAAGAGCG
>JALYTZ010000182.1 GCA_030854025.1 Vulcanimicrobiota bacterium | reverse complement strand
GCAACTGATGCGAATCGACGCACAAACCGTACCGGAGATCGGCATCGGAACGGCTATTATGGACCGGCTGCGGCGTGCGGCGCATCGCTGAGGACAGGCGCGCAGCAATCGTCGCGCTCGCGCTGCTCACGCTCGTGTGGGGATACAATTGGGTCGTCATAAAAATTGCCGTCCGCGACGCATCGCCATTCGTGTTTGCGGCAACGCGCACGTTCGGAGGCGGATGTGCGCTTGCGGTGGGAGCGCTGCTTGCGCGTAAGCCCGTGCGAAGCCCGCATTGGCGCACGTTTATATGGATCGGATTGTTTCAGACCGCCGCTTTCGTCGGGCTGGTAACGTGGGCGATTGTCAGCGCGGGCGCGGGACAAGTTGCCATGCTCTCCTATACGATGCCGTTGTGGGTTGCGCTTGTAGCGTGGCCTGCGCTAGGCGAGCGGCTGCGGTGGCCGCAAGCTTTCGCAATCGCCGTTGCGTTTGCCGGTATCGCTTGCATGGTCGGTCCATTGCGTCACGGCGCCGTTCCTTCGATGCTGGCTCTCCTCGCGGGAATCGCTTGGGCGCTCGGCGTTATCCTCACCAAGCGCGTCCAGCGCAATCGCAACGTCGATTTGTATGCGTTAACGATGTGGCAAATGCTCGCCGGAGGCGCGGCTTTGGTAATCGTCGCGTTGCTGGTCCCGGAGCGGCCGACGCAATGGACTCAACCGTATATCCTCGCGCTTTGCTACAACGTTTTCCTGGCAACGGCGCTCGCATACGTTGTATGGACGTTCGTTCTTGAAAAACTGCCGGCGCGAACGGCGAGCATGGGGACGCTCACGAACCCCATCTTCGGCACGCTCGCAGCTTGGGCACAACTGCACGAAATACCGACGAAGTTTGAAGGCGCCGGCATGATTCTCGTTGCCTGCGGACTTACAGCGCTTGCTCTAGCCGACCACCGCGAGCGCGTTCCGCGGGACTCACAGGAAGAAAGTTGCGGCGTGGATACCGTTACGTAACGTTCGCTTCCTGGCGACGCGTTAGACGAACGAGCGTGCCGTTTCTGCCGAAGTGAACTCCATCCATGAGTTTTCGCATAAGGAATATTCCGAAGCCGCGAGTTCGTTCTTCCAAGGGCGTGTCGTCGACCCCATCGTGGGGCACAAAGCCGACGCCGTTATCGCGGATCTCAATCGTTAATTCGCCCTCGGCGAAGTTGCAGCGAATGGAGAAGCCCGGTGAACGGTCTTGCTTCCCATGTTCCACGGCGTTATTGAGCGCTTCGCCGGCGGCGAGCCTGATGTCGTTAATTTCTTCCGAGGAGAAACCGCAGACGCGCGCAAACCCCGCAATTGCGTTGCGCGCTAGGGGAACGTTCCGGCGGCTGCCGGAGAATGCCGCGTGATAGTTTGGACTCAATACGCCCTCTAAAATACCCGAATAAGCGGCGCATATAACGAGGCCCGACGGCTCGTGCGTCAAAAGACCTTCCGGAAAGTGCGGGCGATTAGCTCAGCTGGGAGAGCGCCTCCTTTACACGGAGGATGTCGGCGGTTCGAGCCCGTCATCGCCCACCATACACCAGCAGTCGGAGCGTGCCATGATCCAAGCGGAGCATTCGACCGTCGATCGCGACGGTGCCGTCGCGATATTGACCATGCGCCGGCCCGACCGGCGCAATGCGCTGTCGCTCGCTATGATGTTGGAGCTGGAGTCAGCGTTTGCCCACATTGGAAACGACGCCGGCGTGAGCGTCGTGATTCTCGCCGCCGAGGGCGCGGCATTTTCGTCCGGCCACGATCTGCGAGAACTCCACGATCGGCCTGACGCGGCGTACCGCGAAATCTTCGATCGGTGCGTTTCGTTGATGGCAACGATCGAGCGAATCCCGCAGCCCGTTATCGCGGAAGTCGGCTCGCTCGCAACGGCAGCCGGCTGCCAGCTTGTGGCCGCGTGCGACTTGGCAGTGGCTTCGACGGAGGCTCGGTTTGCCACGCCGGGCGTTCGTATCGGACTTTTTTGCAGTACGCCGATGGTTGCGCTCAGCCGCGCGATCGGCCGCAAGCACGCGCTTGAGATGCTGCTTACCGGCGATCCGATCGATGCTCGCACGGCATGCCGCTGGGGGCTGGTCAATCGTGTCGTCCAGCCGGCCGTCCTGCGCGCTGAGTCCTTGGCGCTTGCGGCCAGAATTGCAGAGGCAAGCCGAAGGGTTGTTGCCCTCGGAAAAGCGGCCTTTTACGCTCAAATCGACCTCTCCGGCGAAGCCGCGTATGCCTATACGAAGGAAGTAATGACGATCAACGCTTCGGACCGCGACGCTCACGAGGGGATCGACGCTTTCTTCGGTAAGCGGCGCCCGCAGTGGGATGAGTAGAGGGGAGCCGTCCCCCCGCCTTGAAGCTGGGGTGTCACTCTGCACGTACGATAGTGGGCAATACGGCGCACGAGCGAACAAAAGACGTCGCCCACACCCGGTATGCGGGAAACTGCATACGCGACGGCAAGCGGACTCGCCTATGGCGGGTCCGTTTGTTTTTGCGCGGCGGGTTGAGTCTCGTGCATCGCGAACACCCCTCCCCCGTGCTCCGAATTGATACGCGAACGCGCTATGCGGCGGTCGTTCTCCTTATCGCATTGCTCGCTTCACTTGCCGTTGCCGCATTTCGCGTACGGGTGGAAGCCCAATCGCGACGGGTCGAAATCGCTATGGACTATAGCGATTTCGTGCAACTCGCACGGTCGTACGACTACAATCCGGCGTCTTTTCTGATAGCCTTGCGCAGGGCGGGGCTTACGTCGCTCGCGCTGACCGAAGAACTCGGTTCTAACGTCGCCGACGGCGGAAAAGCCTACGTCACAACGGGCGCGGCGTTGATAAATCAAGCGCGAATCGCGCCGATCTCCGATTCGTCGATTGCCGCGATGCTGGCCCGCAATCGCGTCGCTCCCGATGCGGTGTATCTCGTCGTGTACGATCGCGCGACGTTCGTGCGGTATCGCGATCAACTGAGGCTGCATTTCGATTCTCGCAGCATCAGGGTCTTACGCGATCGTAAACCCTGGCTTATCGAGGTGCGGACGCAAATCGACTACTTCAACGC
>JALYTZ010000142.1 GCA_030854025.1 Vulcanimicrobiota bacterium | reverse complement strand
GCATTGGATCGTCATTGAAGAACTCTATTCGACGTATAAGAATCCGTCGACGGCAATCATGATGGGGCACGCGCGCGGCGTCCTCGCGCTTGCCGGCGCGCAGGCCTCCATTCCCGTGCGCACCCTCGGGCATTCGCACGTAAAGCGCGCGCTCGCGGGCTCGGGAGCCGCGCGTAAGGAACAGGTCAACTCGATGGTGACCGAATTGCTCGGGCTGCGTCGAGCGCCCGAACCGAACGACGTTTCCGACGCACTCGCGCTGGCGCTCGCCTTTATGAACGTGCGCGAGCACGAGCTGCTGCAGCATGTTCTCTAGAATTCGCGGCAAGCTCGTCGAGCGCGGCGAATCAAGCGTGGTGCTTGACGCAGGCGGTCTTGCGTACGACGTCTTTCTGCCGCCCTGCGTCGCGGAAAAAATCTCGACGCGGCCGGGAGAAGAACTCGCACTCGAAATTCATTCGGTGCTCAACATCGAAGGCAACAGCGGCCACTTCACGTTCTTCGGTTTCAGCAATGGGGTCGAACGCGACTTTTTCGAGGCGCTCATTTCGGTTGCATCGATCGGGCCGAAATCGGCCGCGCGCGCATTTTCGGCGCCGATGTCGCGGATCGCCGGCGCCATCGATCGCGGGGACCACGCCTTTCTCAAAACGCTGCCCGGAATCGGCCAGCAGAAAGCGCGCGACATCGTTGCGAAGCTGCAAGGCAAGGTCTCGCGATTTTTGCTCATTCAAGATGCGGCGCCGGCCGCGCCCGAGCCGATTCCCGACTTCGCCGATGAAGCGCTGGCAGTGCTCGTGCAGCTCGAATACAAACGTGCCGAAGCTGAAGCGATGATTCGCAGCACGGTCGAATCCGCGCCGCACGTACGCGACGCGGAATCGCTGCTCGCGGAAATCTACCGCCAAAAAGCGGCCGCCGCAAAATGAGCGACGCGCGCAAACGATTGCTGGGTCCGGAGGACGTCCTTCGACAGGCTCAGGATGACAAGGGCGGAGATGGGGATGAGCGGGTGGTGGATCCGGGGGATACGTTGGAGGATGAAGTGTATGGGGCTTCATTGCGGCCGCGTTCCTTTGACGAGTACGTCGGTCAGTCCAACGTCATCGAGAACTTAAAGATTGCGATCGACGCATCGCGCAAGCGCGGCGAGCCGCTCGAACACATTTTATTTTATGGGCCGCCGGGATTAGGCAAGACCACGCTGGCGGCGCTGATCGCTAAAGACTTGGGGCGCGCATTGCGGCCGACCAGCGGTCCGACGCTGGAGAAGCCCAAAGATCTCGTTGGAATTCTCACCGCGCTCGAAGAGGGCGACATTCTCTTCATCGACGAGATTCATCGGCTCGGCCGCGTGGTCGAAGAGTTTCTCTATCCGGCGATGGAGGACTATCAGATCGACTTCGTCGTGGATCGCGGCGCGTACGCCAAAACGCTCAAACTGCCGCTCAAACGATTCACGCTCGTGGGCGCGACCACGCGCGCGGGTATGCTCAGCGGACCGTTGCGCGAGCGGTTCGGTTTGATGCATCACCTCGATTACTACAGCGTTGACGAACTCAAGCGCATCATCGTGCGTTCCTCAAATGTGCTGGACGCACCGATCGACGACGAAGGCGCGCAGACGATTGCCGCGCGCAGCCGAGGAACGCCGCGCATTGCCAACCGGCTGCTCCGGCGCGTGCGCGATTACGCCGACGTGCGCGCCGATGGACGCATCACGCGTGAAGTGGCGGACGAAGCGCTGGCGCGCGAAGGCGTCGATGCGCTCGGGCTCGATCGCCTCGATCGTGCGTTTTTGAAAACGATCGTCGAACAGTACGGCGGTGGTCCCGCCGGCATGGCTGCAATTGCCGCAACGCTCACCGAAGATGCCGAAACGCTCGAAGACGTCGTGGAACCGTATCTGCTCAAATGCGGATTCGTGGTGCGCACCGCGGCCGGACGAAAGGCGACAGCGCTGGCGTATCGCCATCTGGGCATAGCGGGCGGACCGTCGACTGCGCAACAGGAGCGCTTGCTCTAATGCGGCGCGCACACTTTGTCGCCGGCGCTTTTGCGGCTGTCGCGCTGATCGGTAAACGTGCAATCGCCGACCCGCAGTTCGATCCCGCGAGCCCGTCCGACGTGCAATCGCTACGCGTGCTACTCGGCCGCGGCAGCGCTCAACCGCTCGACTCCGGGACCTTTCTGTAT
>JALYTZ010000138.1 GCA_030854025.1 Vulcanimicrobiota bacterium | reverse complement strand
CGGCAGAACCAACCCGGCTGCTGCCATCGCGAGATCGTGTCGAAACCAGCCGGCTGCTGCGACGATCAGCGAGAGCGGTACGGCGACCAAAAACATTAAGCGCAACATAGCCGCGTAAACGTCGGAGCTAGGCATTCGGCGCCGGCCATACTGCCGCGAAATGGCGGCCGATTGCCCCGACGACAGCGTCAAGAGCAGCGTTAAAATCGTGAGCGCGTACGCGTAAGAACCTTTTCCGGAAGGGCCGAGCGCTCGGGCGATCACGATGCCGGTAATTGTCATCGCGACCTGGCCGATCGATCGCAAGACGAACGTTTCGAGACTCTTACGCGAGAGCTCGCGTGCGCGAGTTTCCATTCCACCTCCTTCCGTACGTCCTCACAATGGCACGCAAGCGAAGGGCCGGCAAAGTCACGGATGCGGAAGCAGGCGGGGGCTTTTTGGCCTAATGGTCGGGACGACAGGATTTGAACCTGCGACTTCTGCGTCCCAAACGCAGCGCTCTACCAAACTGAGCTACGTCCCGCCGGGATTCCGGTGCCTAGTTTCGAGCAGACTGCATCATTCCTTTGGCCTAACTCTATGAAATCAGAAGAGTAATTCGTGAAAGCCGACGTAGCGTGAGAGGTCGAGGGCGCCGTTGTCGCTGCCGAATAGGAGCACGCTTTCGATCGCGAGTCCCGTGCGCAGCGCTGCCCGCATGATACGCAGGTTCGTGCCGGGCACGAGTGCGGTGCACCACGAAGCGCCGTAGGTGCGCTGCAGCACCACCAGCGCGTAGGCAAAGAATTGCACGAGGTAGCCCGGCGATGCGCCGACGACCGGCCCGACCGCGCCGCTCGCCCACACGTACGCATATCCGGCAAATTCGCCGTCCAGCCAGAAGCCGACGCTCTGTGCGTGCTCCGAAAAGTACGCATGATCGAGCGGACGTGCCGTTCCGCGCACGCTGCGATCCAACGCACTTAGTTCGTGGCGATCGCGCACGGCATCCAGCGCCTCGGTTGAAAAACGATAGTCGCCCGCAGCCATGCGCATCAGATCGTCCTCGCGTGGAATCGCGCCTGCAAGCTGCATGATCGGCATCTGCACCGCAACGCCACGGCGCAAAAAGAACGCCGGACCGCCGAGTTCGCGCGGGTCCAGCATTCCGCTTCGATTCACGTCGCCGGGGTCGCGAGCCACTTCCGCTAGAAGCTGCGCCCCGATACCTTGTTTGCGGAATCCCGGTTCGACGAAGAGTTCGCTGAGCTGCCATTCATCTTCGAGTGCGTGCGCGATGGCAATGCCGATCGGCGTGCCTTCGTCTTTAGCGACCCAGGCGCCGTTCGGGGCGGTTTCGGCAAGGGCGGCGTAGAGCTGGCGGCTATGCTCGCTGCGCTGCCTGCGCTGCGCGTAGTACGCGACGTCACCGGCGTTCGCCGGCACGATGAGCGGTTCAGACGGCACGGTCGTTGAGGGCGCGCAGCAGCGCGTCGGCGGCGCGACGGCGATGGCTTATGTGGTTCTTTTCTTCTTCACTGAGCTGCGCGAACGTCGTTCCCGTAGTACCGGATGCGAACAGCGGGTCGTACCCGAAGCCGCCGGCACCGCTCGGCGCTTCCGGTATCGAACCGCGTACGGTTTCGAGTACGTTCAGCTCGCTTCCGTCTTCCAGAATCAACGCCATCGCGCAGACGAATTGAGCCCCGCGATCCCGTGAGCCGTCGAGTTCGTGCATCAGCATTGCGCGCCGCTCCGGCCAGCTTGCATCGGCGCCGGCGTATCGCGCCGAAAGCACGCCCGGGCGTCCGCCCAGCGCGTCGACTTCCAGCCCGGAGTCATCGGCAAGCACCGCCGCTGTAATTCGCGCATCACGCAGCTGCGCGCGCAACGCACTCGCTTTAAGCAGCGCGTTTTCCCGGTAACTGCGTTCGCCCTCTTCGACGTCGGCGTAGTCGGCGTACGTTTCCAGTTCGAGTGGCGAGCCGGCGAAAATCGCGCGCAGTTCGGCGAGCTTTCCTAGATTTTTGGTTGCGACGAACGTCTTCAATCGCCCAAACGCAAAACGGCCATGAACGCTTCCTGCGGCAGATCGACCCGGCCCACCCGTTTCATGCGCTCTTTACCGACCTTCTGCTTCTCCAGCAATTTGCGCTTGCGCGAGATGTCGCCGCCGTAACATTTTGCGAGCACGTTCTTGCGCATCGCGCTGACAGTTTCGCGCGCGACGATTTTCCCGCCGATCGCCGCTTGAATCGGCACCTCGAACATCTGCCGCGGGATGAGTTCCTTAAGCTTCTCTGCCAGTGCGCGCCCACGAGCGGGCGCCTTTTCGCGCGCGATGATG
>JALYTZ010000090.1 GCA_030854025.1 Vulcanimicrobiota bacterium | reverse complement strand
AGTAGAGGCGCTGATCGAGCCGCACCTTACCGCGCGCGATCCGTCGGTGCCGCAATCAGATTACGTAAGGCTCGCGACCACGCCCTGGTTTATTGTCATAGAAGCTGGAACGGCATGACTTGTCCGTCTACCCCCTAGCGCGTGATAGAATCAAGTGAGGAAAACTATGCAACAGATCGCGAGCGACCTGCCGGAAATCGAATACCTGCGCGGGCAGCCGTTTCCCAAAATGAGTCCGAAACGTATTCATGCGTCGGTTCAGGGCGTAATGTTTGGGATACTTCGGTCTGCCGGGCGAGGCGTGGGTCAGGCCGGAACGGAGTGGCGGTTCAAGCTCTCGAGCGATACCGAATTCGTTCCGGACGTTGCCTTCGTATCCTACGATCGGTTGCGGGCGCTCTCGGACGAGGCGGCTGACGAGCCGCCCTTCGCACCGGACATTGCGGCGGAAGTGCGGTCGCCTTCGCATCGGGCGGGATTCGCGCGCCGCAAGGTTGACTCGTACATCGAGCATGGCGCACTACTGGTGCTGGACATCGATCCGGAAACGCGTCGCATCCACGCGCACGCGAAAAATGCGCCTGAATCCACGTACGCGTCCGGGCAAACGTTCGCGCATTCCGCTGTGCCGTGGCTGACATTCGCAGTGAACGCGCTCTTCGAGGATATCGATATCCCTCGTTCGTAAAAAAACCAGGGCCGCGGGAGGGGCGGCCCTGGTTTTCTGGGTGGCGGGTCGGGACGGTTATTTTGGAATGCGCAGGTGCTGGCCGGGTTGGATCGCTGCGGGACCGAGGTGGTTTACTTCGCTGATGCGATCGACCGTTTCTTGGACGTCACCGGCGCTAGTCGTATGGGTGGCGGCAATCGTCCAGAGCGTGTCGCCCGGCCGTACGGTCACCGTGGCGTAGTGCTGGACGCCGGCCGCGTACAGGTTCATGCTCGAGAGCGCTGGCAGCGAAACCATCAGGCTCAACGCCGCGAGTGCGATGACCGGCATCAACGTGAATCGTTTGCGCTTACTCACCGTAACCATGCTCCTTACTATATCTTGTGCCAAACGTCTGTTCGTCCACTAGATTTTACCATACCCGTTTCAACGGGTGTCAAGCGGTCGTCGAACATATGTTTGCATCGCAAGCCGCTTTTGTGCTAGGTTAGAGAGAATCGGTGCCATACGGGTGGCATTTCATGGCGCCAGTCAGACGAGAATGGAGTTTTTATGGAGGGAGCGACCGAGCGCCAGCAGCGCATCCTTGAGGTGATTCAGGACTTTACCGCCGAGCAGGGCTACCCGCCGTCGGTCCGCGAGATCGGCGAACGCGTGGGCCTCTCGTCGTCCTCGACCATTCATTCGCATTTGAAGGCCCTCGAGCGCCACGGGCTCATCAGCCGCGATCCGACCAAGCCGCGAGCGCTGCGCAGCGACATGAGCCACCCGAAGACGCGGACGGAAACGATCACCGTGCCGATCGTCGGCAAAGTGGCAGCGGGCGTTCCGATCACGGCGACGGAGAATCGCGACGGCGAATTCGTGCTGCCCGCGTCGTTCGCGCGCGGTTCCGACGGTTTCATGCTGCGCGTTCAAGGCGATTCGATGATTGAAGCCGCGATTTTGGACGGCGACCTGATCCTGGTACGGCCTCAGCGCACGGCCGACAACGGTGAAATCGTCGTAGCGATGCTCGAGGGCGAAGCGACGGTCAAGCGCTTCTATAAAGAAAGCGGCCGCGTGCGGCTGCAGCCGGAGAATTCCAGCATGGCGCCAATCTACGCGAACGATGTCACCATCGTTGGACGAGTCGAAGCCGTGGTCAGAAAACTCTAGACTCACGAGCATCCTCCGGCGCTTCGGCGACGCGCCGGCCATGATCGCGATTCGCGAGAGCCTGCCCTGGAGCTTCATCGGCTTAGTCGGCGGGCTCATCGTTTTTCTGGCGATCGTGCACGTGCCGCGTGCCGCATTCGGCGCCATGTTCTTGAAGCGGCTTTCACTGGCCGAACTGCCCGCCTTCGGCATCATGGGCTGCGCGCTGGTGGTTATTCTCTCGTACCGGCTCGCGCTCAAACTCGCACTGCCGCGCGCGCTCGTGGTTGCCGTCGCCTCGATCGCGTTCGCGCTCGCGCTGCCGCGTCCGTACGCATTCGCCGATCCAATCGCCTATCTGCACCTCGTCGGCGAGAGCGGCCTATTTCTTGCGATTATCCTCGCGCTCGTAACGGCGGGAGCGTTCGTGCTGGCTCGGCACGTTATTCGTTCCGCGGCGACGGCCTACGCATGCGCGGCGGTGCTGATCATCGCGGCCGCGCTTGCATTGTTTTTCGCGCAAGTCTCGGTTGGAAACGTGCTCATCGCAATGGTGCAGCCGCTCGGCGCGCTGGGCGACACGTACGTCGCGCTCATGCTGATCACGCTAATCGAAACGCTGCTTTGGACCATCGGCATCCACGGGCCGGCCACCGTTGCCGCCATCGTAACGCCGGTCTACTTTACGCTGCAGCTTCAGAACACCGACGCCTACGGACATCATCAGCCGCTGCCGCACATCGTCGTCGTGTCGCTTTTTCTGTTCGTGTTTCCGGGCGGTGCCGGCGCAACGCTTCCGCTTTCGTTCGTGCTGCTGTTCAGCCGCGTGCAGCGGTTGAGAAAGATCGCGCGATTGACGATCGTGCCGGCGATTTTCAACATCAACGAGCCGCTGCTCTTCGGGCTGCCGATCGTCTTCAATCCGTTTCTGGCGGTGCCGTTTATCGTCGCCCCGCTCGTTCTCGCAACGATGACGTATGCGGCGGTCGCCTATGGCCTGGTCGCGCGGCCTGCGCTCTACATTCCCTCGGGCGTACCGACCCTGTTCTCGGCGTATCTCGCGACGCTCGACGTACGGGCGATCGGCCTCGCGCTGCTCAACATTGCGGTCGCGACCGTCATTTACTTCCCATTCGTGCGCGCGTACGAACGCAACGAGGCCCGCACACGATGATCGACCTGCTGTGTTCGCGATTCGCGATTGCGGATGACGTCCGAACCGCGGCGCTTCGCGCCCACGAGCGCGTGCGCAACCTCCGATACGAAGCGCAGGCGCACGTAAAAGTGAACGTCATGCAGGCGTTTCTCGATGAAGGCATCACCGAAAGCGATTTCGCCGGAACGACCGGTTACGGCTATGACGACGCGGCACGCGCGAGTTATGAACGGCTGCTCGCGCGCGTGTTCGGCACGCAAGGCGCACTGGCTCGGCTCTCGATCGTCAGCGGAACGCATGCGATCGTCACCGCTTTAGCGGCATGCGTCGCGCCCGGCAAAACGCTGCTGAGCATTACCGGCCCTCCGTACGACACGCTGCGCAATGCGATCGCCGGCCATCGATACGCGTTGCAGAGCACGGGCGTCGGATATCGCGAGGTCGCGCTGGCCGACGGCGATTTCGACGTGGAAACGATTGCGCGCGAACTCGAACGTGACGACATCGCAGCGCTGTTCGTGCAGCGCTCGCGCGGCTACGCACCGCGGCCGTCGTTGTCGGTCGTTGCCTGCGAGCACGCGTTTGCATTCGTAAAAGCGCGTCGCCCGCACGTGCCGATTCTGGTCGACAACTGCTACGGTGAGCTGGTTGAAGCGCGCGAACCAACGCACGCGGGCGCTGATTTGGTCATGGGATCGCTCATCAAGAACCTGGGTGGATCGATCGCGCCCGCGGGCGGCTACATTGCGGGGCGAGCGGATCTGCTTGAACGCGTTGCCGCGCGCCTCTACGCTCCGGGACTTGGCGATGCGCTCGGCCCGACGCTTGGTTTCGGGCGGGATTTCATTCAAGGATTGTTTCTCGCGCCGCCGATCGTGGAGCAGGCGCTGAAGGGCTTGGACTTCGCGGC